>RGSV01000261.1 GCA_010025655.1 Acidimicrobiia bacterium | reverse complement strand
GCGGTCGAGCATTTCGCGCGTTGGCCGCTGTGCTGCGCGCCCGCTGAGGCGGCGTCACCAGCGCGAGGCCGACTCACCAGCCGCGTAGATCGATAGGCCAACGGTCGAGCACCTCGTCGCCACGCACCAACCACAGGTGGTCGTGCATCGCCATCGTCGGGTCGACATGGGCAGGAATCACGCGCACGCGCGAACCCACCGTCGGCTGTGCCGCCCGCATCGTGATTGCGCCGGCTGCGCTCGATCCAGCCGCGGATGATTCCACCTTTTCGGTTGCAAATGTGATGTGCTCATCAGAACAGAACCAGACTTTGCAGCCCGCAATTGATGGATTGCCGTGATCCATGCCAAGACTCTTTAAACCCACATCGGCGACAGCCCACTTCTCCTGGGTTGATATCACGGTGCCGAGCAGTGACACCGCCTGACGAAACGGAAGGCCGAGCGTGCCGTAATACGTATCCATCAAGGCATACGATCCGGCTTGTACCTCGGTAACGCCGGTGTCGGCGCGGTGTTCGGCGTGCACGTCGTGGTTGCCGGTGCCACCCGCAGAAATCACGTCACCACCAACGTCGAGCGCTGCTTTGTTCAACACCTGCATTGCCGACAGCGTTTCGCGACGTTGTGCAGCCCGATCGTCGCTGACCATCAAGTGACCTTCATAGCCCATCACACCACGCACGACGAGACCTCGCCGACGAGCGGCATCAGCCAGACGTCCGGCAGTACTTGGCGCACAACCACAGCGGGGCAAACCGATGTTCACATCGATGACCACGTGGCGAATGCCGGCCCGCGCGGCGGCATCGACAGTGGCGTCAGAGTCGACAGCGACGGTGATCATCGCGCGGTCTTGCAGCGAGGCAAGTTCGCGCAGGCGATCGAGATCGACCACTTCATTGGCGAGCAACAGGTCGTCACCCAAGCCTGCGTGCGCCATACCGACCATCTCGCGCACCGTGGCGCACGTGAAGTGATGGTGACCGTAACGCCGCTGCAAATCGGCGAGTGCGGTGCTCTTGTGGGCTTTCACGTGTGGCCGCAGCAACGGGCCTGGCAGTCGGGCCGCCATCGTTGCGAGGTTGTGTTCGAGCGCATCGATATCCACCACCACGGCAGGGGTCGGCAGGTCATGCACGGTCGTCATTCGTGCCGGCGGAGAGACTCGAACTCTCACTGGCGGCGTCCTAAGCGCCGTGCCTCTGCCATTGGGCTACGCCGGCCCGCTTTCGTTCAGGGTAGTAGTGCCGCTGGTCGTTTGACAGAATGTAAAGGTGACTGCCACCGCCGCAGCAATGGTCGACCAACTCGGTCTCGCTGATCGCGTCGTCAACGAACAGGCACTCGCCGCGAGCGTGGCCCGTTGCCGCGAGCGCAAGGTGGTGTTGCCCACGTTCGCCCAACTCGCCGACCCGCGCAAGATCGACGCCTCACTCACGAAAGGCGTTGACAAGAACGCACCCGATGCCCGCAACCTCTTTCGTGTGCATTGGTACAACGACATGGCGGGCAACCGCGTTGAAGTGCCCGACCACATTGTGTTGCCGTCGTCACTGACTGGCATCGAGAGCCCGATCATCGTGGTGTTTGGTGACCGATTCCCGATGATCACCGCCCACAAAGTGCTCGCTGCCTACGCCTGCCTCGCACCACGCATCATCACAGGTCAATTCGATCCCACACAGCACCGCGCGATCTGGCCCTCAACAGGCAATTATGCGCGCGGTGGCGTGGCAATCAGCAAGATCATGGGTGCACGCGGTGTGGCGGTGTTGCCCGCCGGCATGTCGCAAGAGCGTTTCGATTGGCTCGACAAGTGGACGAGCGACCCGAGCGACGTCGTGCGCACGCCCGGCA
>RGSV01000027.1 GCA_010025655.1 Acidimicrobiia bacterium | reverse complement strand
CTTGTTCGGGTCGTCGACGTTTCCCCCGCGCTCGCGGGCGAACGCCACCATCTCATCGTGCGAGTAGTGCGACACGGACCCGAAGGCGGGGAACTTCGCGACGTCGAAATAGACGTTGCCACCCGCCTGGTACGCATAGCCGCGATCGAGAACCATGCCGATGAAGCCACGAATATCGGCAATCGCCGATGACGCCCGCGGCGTGGAATACATCGGCACCAGCTCGAGTGCTGCGAGGTCGTCGTTCAGTCGCGCTTCTTCACGTGCTGCCAGATCGAGATAGTGCACGCCGAGTTCGCGTGCCTTGGCAAAGAGCGGATCATCCACGTCGGTCACGTTGCGCACACACTTGACACTGCGGCCAGTGTCGATCAGTCGACGAATGAGGATGTCATACGCCATGAATGTGAATGCATGACCGAGATGCGTCGCGTCATAAGGCGTCACGCCACAGACATACATTTTCACCTCGGGACCAGGTGAGAACTCGACCACTTCGCGTCGAGCAGTATCGAAGAGTCGCACGCTGATGCCGTTGGTCAATCGATGCCAGTGAATCGTGGCGCAACGCGGGTCTTGTAGCGCACGTTCAGTTGCAACAACACGGCGGTGAGCGCCTCGATCGCAAGCGCATTGGAGAGCAGCCCCGCATTGAGCGGTCGACAACCCGCGATGCGTGCCACCATCTCGCTCACGGTCTGGGTGGCTTCACGAAAATCTGAACAGATCAGTACGTCACTGTCGACTTCGTGGTCAAGGGCACCCAGTTCGGTGGCGGGCAGGTGCTGAAACGCCGCAACCACGCGCGACAGCGGTATCGCAGCCTGCACATGTGCGGCGATGCTGCCGCGCGGCGGAATCAACGGTTGAAACTCCTTACCGACGCGCACCAGCGCATTGGCCATCGTGATCACGATCTTGCCGCGCAGATGGTCTGCAAGCTCGGTAACGGTGGTGGCGGCGGAATCCCACGGTGTCGCGAGCACCACGATGTCGCGCGATGCGGCATCAACATTGTCGCCTCCGACGAGATTGAGGTTGTGACGCGGCCACTTGGCCTTCATCTCTTCGGCGACCTGCACTCCGCGTTCTTTGGTGCGCGAACCGATGCAACCCGCGTAACCGACCGAAGCCAGCCGAACTGCGAGTGCGCTGCCCGCGGGGCCGGTACCACCGACGTAACCGATGCTCGGGAGCGCGTCGGGCATGTCCACTACCGTAGCGACGTGGCGATTCTTGCGGGTAAGCGACTCGTCATCACAGGCGTGCTCACCGATGCGTCACTCGCCTACGGAGTAGCTGAATTGGCGACTGCGCAGGGCGCACAGGTGTTGCTGACAGGCGCTGGTCGTGGCTTGTCGATCACGCAGCGCACTGCAAAGAAGCTCTCTCCTGCTCCGGCGGTGGCGGAGTTCGACGTCACCAACCCGGCACATGTTGAGTCGGTGCGTCAAGCCGCACGCGAACATCTCGGTCAGGTCGACGGGGTGTTGCATTCCATCGGGTTTGCGCCCGCGGCGTGCCTCGGTGACGACCTGATGGCAGCCACGTGGGAAGACGTCTCTGTCGCCATGCAGGTGTCGGCGTTTTCACTCAAGACACTCGCTGATGCATTCGTGCCGCTGATGACCGATGGCGGAAGCATCGTTGGGCTCGACTTCGACAACACCGTGGCGTGGCCCGCCTACAACTGGATGGGCGTTGCCAAGTCGGCGCTCGAGTCGACCAGTCGCTATCTTGCCCGCGAACTCGGGCCGCGCAAGATTCGCTGCAACCTCGTGGCCGCCGGTCCGATTCGCACGATGGCCGCCAAGTCGATTCCGTCGTTTGCCCAGTTCGAAGACATCTGGAACGCCCGCGCCCCGCTCGGCTGGGACATCCACGATTCGACCGCCGTCGCGCGGGCGTGTTGCGCCTTGCTCTCTGACTGGTTTCCCGCCACGACCGGCGAAATTGTGCACGTCGACGGCGGCTACCACGCCGTCGGCGCGTGAACCGTCTCGCCGGCGAGTCGTCGCCGTACCTGCGGCAACACCGCGACAACCCAGTCGACTGGTGGCCGTGGTGCGACGAAGCGTTCGCTGAGGCCCGACGCCGCGCAGTGCCGGTGTTGTTGTCGGTCGGCTATTCCGCATGCCATTGGTGCCACGTGATGGCCCACGAGTCGTTCGAAGACCCCGAGGTTGCCGAGGTGATGAACCGCCTCTTTGTCAACGTGAAGGTCGACCGCGAAGAACGCCCCGACGTCGACAGCATCTACATGGATGCCGTGCAGGCGATGACCGGCCGCGGCGGATGGCCAATGACCGTGTTTTTGACGCCGAGCGCTCAACCGTTCTTCGGTGGCACGTATTACCCCAAGCCAACGTTCATGCAGTTGATGAACGCCATCGACGATGCGTGGCGCAACCGTCGCGACGACATCGACAACAACGTCGCTGCTCTGGTTGAAAACATCGGTCGCACGTCGCAGATCAGCACCAATGAGCACTTGCCGTCGATCGACGTATTCAAGGCCGCAGTGCAGCGACTCGACGCCGACTTCGATGCCCGCTGGGGTGGCTTTGGCAACGCCCCAAAGTTCCCCGGCACGATGGCTCTCGAGGTACTGCTTCGGTCGTATCTCAACGACGAGTCGCCACGCACGCGACAGATGCTGACCACCACGCTCGATGCGATGGCTTCGGGCGGCATGTACGACCACCTCGGCGGTGGCTTCGCGCGATACAGCGTCGATGAGAAGTGGTTGGTGCCGCACTTTGAAAAGATGCTGTATGACCAGGCGTTGCTCATTCGCCCGTATCTGCACGCCTCGCTCGTCTTACGTGAGCCGCGATGGCAACAGGTCGTCACTGAGACCATTGACTACGTGTTGCGCGACTTGCGCTCGCCAGAGGGTGCGTTCTACAGCGCGGAAGACGCCGACTCGCTCGACGAGTCGGGACACTCGCACGAGGGACACTTCTATGTCTTCACCCCAGCCCAGGTGCGCCAAGTGGTGCCGGCCCATCTCGTCGACACTGCCCTCGCGTGGTACGAGATCACCGACGCCGGAAACTTCGAGGGCAAGTCGATTCCCTGTCGACTCACGAATCGCGGCGACTTGATGCGCAGCGACGACGTGGAAACGGTGCGACAACTGCTCTTGGCCGCACGCAACACGCGCCACCGTCCAGGGCTCGACGACAAAGTGATCCTCGAATGGAATGCGCTCATGATCGCCTCGCTGTGCGAAGCCGCCGCAGCGCTGCACAACGACGAGTGGGCACGCGCGGCACAACGCGCCGGAGAGTTCATGGCAACGACCATGCGCCGTGCCGACGGCCGCTGGTTGCGAACCTGGCATCGCGCTGCGACACCCAAACACCTGGCGATGGCCGCCGACCTCGCCAACTTGATCGATGCCTTCACGCGGCTCTATGAACTCACCGGCACTGCTCGCTGGGTGCACCTGGCGCGCGAAGCAGCCGATCAACTGATTGCCCACCACCATGACGCCACCGAGGGCGGTTTCTTCACGACGCCCGACGACGGCGAGCGACTCATCGTGCGACAGAAAGACCTGATCGACAACGCCACGCCATCGGCGAACTCGGTTGCCGCCCTCGCCCTGCAGCGGCTCGCCGCCCTGACAGGTGTCGAGCAGTACCGCACGCATGCCGAAGGTGTGCTCAAGTTGTTGGCGCGCATCGTGCAGAGTGCGCCAACCGCGTTCCCGCACCTACTGTGTGCGTTGCACCTCCATCATGTGGGCCCGACCGAGGTGGCGATCACTGGCAAGCGCGGCGAACTCGTGTCATATCTCCAGTCGCAGTGGTTGCCGACGGTCGTCTTGGCATGGGGCGAAACCTTCGACACCCCGCTCTTTGCCGACCGTCGCGACGGTTTGGCATATGTGTGTCGCCAATATGCGTGTCAGGCGCCCGCTACGTCACGCGATGAGTTGGTGGCCGCCTTGCGCGCCGCGCTTTCGGGTTGACGCGGCTGTCACCAGCCGCCGTAGTGCACGATGTCGTCGGTGCTCAACCGCGGCAAGCCCGCACTGACCCCGCGCGAGAAGGCCGCGTCATCCCTCTCGGTCGCATCAGGCAGCCGTTCGTAGCCGAGCGCAACCGCGCCAATCAATTGCAAGTGGGTCGGCACTCGCAGATCATCGCGCAGTTGCTGTTCGCCGTTGAACACACCAAAGAACAACGCGCCGAGACCTTCGTCGTGTGCGGCAAGAAGCATCGTCATCGTGGCGAATGACGCATCGATGGTCCAGTACGGTGCGGGCCACGCGGCAAGCGAATCGCCCAAACCCGTACGCGACTTGTCACTCGCCGAGTAACGGTCAAGGTATGCCTGCGGGTCGGCGAACGACAGGGCTATGACCGGCGCGTCGAGCAGATGCTTCCAGCGAAACCTCTCGCGTGTCTCATCACCCATCGTCGTGCCCCAAAATCGCTCGGTCTCGTCGCCTTCGAGCACGACCAGGTGCCAGCCCTGTGTTTTTCCTGCTGACGGTGATCGTGACGCCAGGTCAACGATGCGCGCGAGTGTTGCTCGGTCGATCGGGTCTCGACGAAACGCGCGCACCATTCGGCGCGAGCGCACCAGACGTGAAAACTCGTCGCTCACGGCGACGGCCGCGCTACTTCTTCTTGCCGAGTTTGGCCAGTGACTCGGCCATGGTCCAGCCATGGACGATGAGCACACCGCCCTTGGCGACGTTGACCGGCTTGAAGAAGGCGAGAATGTCGGCAGCGATCTTGGCTTTCTTCACCGGCACGTAGTCAATGAAGCCTGATTGTGCGTTCGACTTGGCCACGAACGAAGCCTGGTCGTATTGCGGCTCGATGGCGTAGCGCCGGGCGAGACGGCGACCCCATGCGCGCTGCTCGCCCACCGCATTGTGCTTGGGGCGCGGGATGATGTCGGTAACTGGAGCAAATGCCTCGAGCGCATCGGCGCTGACGAAGCGTGCACCGATGACCACATCTTCATCGGGGAAGGCCATCAGCGCGCGGTGGAATGCCTCGGTCATGAGACCGCGCAAGACTCCGTCACGCTTAGCGATGCGCTTGACGCTGAGCAGACCCATCACGACACACGGCGTGCCGCCAAGTCGCTCAAGGGTGAGAAACATGAAGCCCACAAGGGTGTTGCCCTCACGGGCGGTCGTCGCAAGCACCCACTGGTCTTTGGCCTTCGACACCGCCCCGATGTCGAACGCTCCACCCATGGATGCGAATTCGTCGAGATCGGCGTCAGTCAGCGCGCTTGCGTCGCGGGTAACGACTTTCATCGCCTCTATTCTGCCAGCGAAAAACGCGTTTCAGACGCGCGTCAACCGATGCTTACTGCTTCTCCAAACTTGGCGCGCAACTGCCCGATGACGCTGGGAATACTTACGGCAAAGTCTGGCCCGAGGGCGACAGTTCTGTCGCCGACTTTCAGGAATACCGGTGAGTCACCGGCATGCTCACGCAAGAGGTCACGAATCTCGTTGACTTCACTCGCACCGACGCTGCGGCGCGCAAGATCGATGTACAACGATTCGGTGCCGGTCTTCGGAACGTCAACTACTTGAATGTCGCTCGACATCAACATCACGCGTGCCTCATCGCGACGATCTAATCGACCGCGCACGACAACGATCTGGTCGTCAACGACGAGATGGCCTTGTGTCAGATACGTCTTCGGGAACACCGTCACTTCGATGCTGCCCGCCATGTCTTCGAGTGTGAAGGTGCACATTGCTTCTCCCTTGCGGGTGTATTTGCGTTCACAGCCCGTAATGACGCCAGCCAGGGTGATGTTGTCTTCGGTGCGGTCGACGACGTCGACGATGGCGCAGGTCGCACGACGAGCAAGTACGTGTTCGAGCCCACGTAACGGGTGGTCGGAGACATACAGCCCGAGCATCTCCTTCTCGAGCCGAAGCTGTTCGGCGCGCTCGTAATGCAGGTCGGGTATCGGCACTCGCTCGTCGAATCCGGTCGCAGTTTCGGGTGTATCACCAAAGAGACTCATGACTCCCTGGTCGCGTTCGCGGCGTCGCAGCAATGCTTGATCGACGAGCGACTCGAACACGGTCAGCAGACCGCGGCGCGGGCACCCGAGCGAATCAAAGGCTCCGGCCTTGATCAGCGATTCGAGAGCGCGCTTGTTCAACACCGACTCTGGCGCGCGATCGATGAAGTCGTAGAACGAGGTAAACCTGCCGTGCTCAGCTCGATGCGCGACGAGCGCTTCGGCGGCACCTTCACCCACATTGCGAATACCTGAGAGACCGAAGCTCACTTCGCGTTTGCCGTCGATCGGCACAAAGTCGACCGCAGAGTCGTTGATATCAGGTGTGCGCACCGTGATGCCGTTGGCGCGCGCATCAGCAAGATACAACGCAGCGCGATCACTGTTGCCCTTTACCGACGTGAGCAGACATGCGAAGTAGGCAACGGCGTGGTGCGTCTTCAGCCACGCAGTTTGATAGGTGATGAGGCCATAGCCGAATGCGTGGCTCTTCGTGAACGCGTAGTCGGCGAACTTCTCAATGATGCCGAAGAGTTCGCGCCCGAGTGACTCGCCGTAGCCGTTGTTTGCGCACCCACCGACGAATTTCGGCCGTTGCTCGGCCATCGCTTTCGGATCTTTCTTCGCGCATGCCTTGCGTAGCGAGTCGGCTTCGGCCAGCGAGTAACCGGCGAACTTTTGAGCTACGCGCATGATGCTTTCTTGGTAGATCATCAGCCCGTAGGTGTCGTCGAGCACGTCGCGTGCATCGTTGTGGAAGAAGCGCGCCGGCTTGCGGGCATTCTTAAAGTCGGCGAAGTCGTTGTGCATGTTCTCGGCCATGGGACCTGGTCGATAGAGCGCCAAAACGGCCGCAACGTCTTCGAAACGCCGTGGAACGAGCGAGCGAAGAAGGGCTCGCATGGGCGCGGACTCGAGCTGGAAGACGCCAATCGTGTTGGCAGCTGCGAGCAGGTTGTAGGTCTTGGCATTCACGGCGGGGTCTGACTCATACATCGTGCGCAGATCGGCGGCGGCACGGAACCCATCGACATGCTTTTCGTTCTGTTCGAAGCAATAGCGCAACGGCGTGTCGCGACCCATCACGACTGGCGGCATCACCTTGGCGACCCGATCACCTACGGCGTAGGGCAAGCCCAACACGCGCGCCGCATCACGCACCGAGTTGCGCGCCTTGATCGTGCCGAAGGTGATGATCTGGGCAACGCGGTCGCGACCGTATTTCTCGGCGGCGTATCGAATCATTTCATCGCGGTAACGCGAGTCGAAGTCCATGTCGATATCGGGCATCGAGACGCGGTCTGGGTTCAAGAATCGCTCAAAGAGCAGGTCGTACTTCACCGGGTCGAGGTCAGTGATGCGTAAGGCGTATGCCACCGCGCATCCCGCCGCCGAACCACGACCCGGGCCGACGCGAATGCCCGACTCTCGAGCGTGGCGAATGAGGTCCCACACGATGAGAAAGTACGAAGCGAACCCCATGTCGCAGATCACCTTCAGCTCATACGCCAGCCGTTCGACGATCTCCGGCGGCAGCGGGTTGCCCCAGCGTTGCTCGGCACCCGCCTTGGCGAGGTGCTCGAGGTAGGCGCGATCGTCGGCGAATTCACTCGGGATTGGAAAGTTTGGCAACACGTATCTGCCGAGTTCGATCTGGGTGTTGGCGCGCTCGGCGATCCACAACGTGTTATCGCACGACTCGGGCACATCGCGAAACAATTGGCGCATTTCCGCCGCCGACTTGATGTAGTGCTCTTCGCCCTCGAAGCGGAAACGGTTCGGGTCCTCAATCGTGCACCCGGTCTGCACACAGAGCAACGCATCGTGAGCCTTGGCGTCGTGGCGGTGCACGTAGTGGCTGTCGTTGGTCGCCAAGAGCGGGGCGTTGATCTCACGGGCCAGGCGAATGAGGTCGTTCATCGTCGACTTCTGTTGCGCCAGGCCGTGATCTTGTAGTTCGACGAAGAGATGGTCGCGGCCGAAGATGTCTTGCAGTCGGGCAGCAGTGCGCTTGGCTTCGTCGTAGTCGTTGCGCAACAACGCCTGCAAGACATGCCCACCGAGACACCCGGTGGTGGCGATGAGGCCCTCGTGATGGCGCTCGAGCAGTTCCCAATCCATTCGTGGTTGGTAGTAGTACCCCTCCAAGAACGCGAGACTCGCCAACTTGATGAGGTTGCGGTATCCCGTGTTGTTTTCCGACAGCAAGGTGAGGTGGTAGTAGAGCTTGCGACCCGCCTCGGTGTCGCCACCCGAGTCGTCGACGCGTCCGCGTCGCTGTGGTCGCTCAAAGCGCGATTCGTAGGCCATGTATGCCTCGGTGCCGATGATCGGGTTGATGCCCGCACTACGGCATGCTTCATAAAAATCGAGGACGCCGTACATGTTGCCGTGGTCGGTGATACCGATGGCGGGCTGGCCGTCGTCGAGCACCCGCTGAATGATGTCGTCGATGCGCGCAGCACCATCGAGCATCGAAAACTCCGTGTGAACGTGCAGGTGGGTGAACGACGAACTCATCGGCAGGAATGCCGAGAGTACCAGCGGCGTGTCAGATGTAGGTGCCGGGCCGTTCGCTGGAAGGCGTTGTCGTGGGCAATTGCCGCATCTGTTCGAGTTGTTGACGCGCTGCCAATTGCTGTGCAAAGAGCGTGGCCTGAATGCCGTGGAACAATCCCTCGAGCCAGCCGACGAGTTGAGCCTTCGCGACGCGCAACTCGGCCTCGCTCGGGATTTCTCCTTCTTTGAATGGCAGGGCGAGCGTCTGCAGTTCTTCTCGCAGGTCGGGTGAGATGGCCTCGGCCAACTCGACGATCGAGCGCTCGTAGATTTCTGCCAAGCGTTCACGGCTCGGCGCATCGAGCTGCATCTGGCGAACTTCATCGAGCAACTGTTTGATCATCGAACCAATGCGCATCACCTTGGCGGGCTCTTGCACCGTCTCATTGCCGGTGAGGTCAGGCGCGGCGGGCACACCGTCGACGAGTTCGCCACGCTCGGGGGTTTCGTTACTCATCGGCAGTCTGTTCTATCAGCCGCGCCAGACATTCGTGGTGTGACAGTTGCTGACGCGGTGGGTGGCGACGCGTTGGGTGCTCACGCAGTGGGTATGGTCACGCCGTTCATTCGTTGCGCAGTGCGATGAGCGGCACGTCAATCTCTGCCGTCGTGAGTGACCCGTGGCGACATTGCAGTTCAAAGTAGGTCTTGTCGGCCGGGTCGTCGAAGCTCACATCGTTCTTGGCGAGCACGGCAACATCGCCGAATCGTCGGCGCACCACGTCATTCACTCGCGGGCCAAAGTATCCCCCGGCGATCAGCTCATCGCGGGTCAGCACCCACGCGTCGTTCGCGTGCTGGGCGCGTGCCGCCGCCACCACATCGTCGACTCGCCCCGGCATGACGTGCAGCCAACGGAAGCGACCCTCGCCCGATTGATGGCTGAGGTGACGAGTCACCTCTTCATGCAAGAACATCGTGTGCTTGCCGACCATCACTTGCCCGTGATCGGCGGTGACGAGCAACACCGCATCACGTGGCAAGACGGCGGCGATGTCAGAGACGATGCGGTCGGCGGCGGCCAGTTCGGCGTCGTAATACTCGCCGAAACCTCGCTCGTGGGCAATCTTGTCAACGCCGTCGTAATAGCAGTACACGAACTGCTCGCCTCGCACCAGCAGATGCTGCACATCGACCGCCAGGCTCGATGCCGCGCGCCAACTGTGCATGCGTGAACCGCGCAGGTGCGATTCGGTGAATGCCGTGCCGTCAAACTCGGCCTTCGACAACACCGGCACACTCGCACCAAGAAAGGGCGGACAGGGCTGCACGTCACGTGGTGGCAGTCGACGCCGCGCGTCACCCTGCGCATCACCCCAGCGCAACATCTGCACAACCCGACCAGAGAAATCGATGCGATAGCCGACCAACCCGTGCTCGCCGGGCGTGGCGCCGGTGGCGATCGAGGTGAGTGCCGTAACCGTCGTCGTCGGTGACACCGTGGTGATCGACCCACCCTGCATCGCGGCCAGCGTCGGAGCCAAGGTCGGTCGTGCCGCCACTCGGTCACGCAATTGATGCCACCCGAGACCGTCGATCACGAGCAACACCACTTGGCGCGCGTTGCGGGCCAGCGCAGGAAAGAACTCGGGCAGTTCGGCGGTGCCACTCGGCCCCAGCAGCGACGGCACGATGTTGGTTACGCACGCGCCCGCATACTCAGGGCACCGCGGGGCGAGATCGGTGAACTTCTGCTGCACGGCTGCCTCTAGTCAACCGCGCTTACGATGGGTGCGTGCGGGTTTCGACGCGAGGCGACTATGCGTGTCGTGCGATGTTGTCGCTGGCCCTGCATGCAGATGAGCCCGGCCCGATCTCCGTGCGTGATATCGCCACCCGCACTGCCCTGCCTCAGCCGTATCTCGAACAGATCTTGCTGGCGCTGAAGGGTGCCGGGCTCGTGCATTCGAAGCGCGGTGTCGGGGGTGGCTACACGCTCGCACGACACCCCGACAAGATTTTGTTGTCAGAAATTCTGTCGGCGGCCGATGGTCCGATTTCGCTCGGTGATTTCGGTGAGCCGCACCGCAACGGGGCCTGCGATCACGAAGGTCAGTGTGTGCTGCTGGCGATCTGGCACTCGGTAGGTGAGCACATGCGCGACCATCTCGCCCAGTTCACGCTCGGCACCGTGTTGGCCGCAGCCCGCGGTGAGACGCCATGGCCTGACGAAGCGTCGCGCAAGAAGAAGCGCCG
>RGSV01000260.1 GCA_010025655.1 Acidimicrobiia bacterium | reverse complement strand
GACTAGCTGAAGCGCGCGCAGGCCTACCGATTGGCACTGCTTCGCTCGTCGCAGCGACGCTGTCGATGGCGGGAGTCATTCCATTCTTCGGGTTCGTCACCAAAGAGAAGGCACTCGTCGCGTTGCTCGAGGCTGACCTCGGAAATGTCGCGACGCTTGCTCTAGTGGGTGTTGTCGCAGGCTCGGTGTTGTCTGTTGCATACAGTGCCAGATTGTTCCGCGCACTAGTGCGAAAGCCACCGGCTGCAGGCGTCGATCGCGTGGCTGGTCATGACGGCACGCATGGCGGCGAACATCACGCCAGTCGGGTTGGTTCTGTGCTGCTCGCGCGCCCGGTGATTGAAGCCGCCGGCTTCTCGCTTGCGTTCGGTCTGTTCGCGTCGTACGTCGGCAAAGTGCTGGTAGCTCCCGCTCTCTCACTCGACTCTGATGCCAAAGGCAAGCTCGTGCTGTGGCCGGGTATCAACGATGCGCTGATCATTTCTGTCGTCGTCGTCATTGTCGGATCGTTCATTGGATGGCGGGCTCCGCTCGCTGCAGGTCGCACGGGCGGATCGCGTGGTGAACGCACGTTTGACGTCTTCTACGACTCGACACTCAGGCTTGCTAAACGCATCACCGCCGCGACCCAGTCGGGTTCGCTGCCGATGTATGTCGCCGTTACCGCAGTCGTCGCGACGGCGGCGATGCTTGCGGGACTCTTGGTTGACGGGTTCCCGAGCACCGCCAATCTCGTAGACGACGCACCGTTGACGATGCTCGTGGCGTTGCTCGTCGCAGTGTTCGCGGTCGCGACGGTCGCGGTGTCGCTTCGATTCACTGCCGCTCTCTTGCTCGGCGGGGTGGGCTACGGCATTGCCGTCCTGTTCGTAATGCGGGGTGCGCCAGACCTCGCCCTCACGCAACTGCTCGTCGAGACTCTCACGATCGTGATCTTCTTGCTTGCACTGCGTGTCATGCCAAGGCGGTTCGCGCCGACCTCGCAGTGGGTGCCAAGATGGGCGCGCGTCATGGTCGCACTGGCGATCGGTGTCGTCGTGCCGTGTTTCGCGATGCTGGTCCGCGAGTCGCGCGAGGCCCCTTCGGTAGCCGAGGACTACTTCGCTCGTTCGGTCGATGAAGCCGGCGGCGCGAACGTGGTGAACGTGATCCTGGTCGATTTCCGCGGATTTGACACCATGGGAGAGATCACCGTGCTCGCGGTTGCTGCGCTGGGTGTGGTCAATCTGGTGCGTGTCGCTGAGCGACAGCGTCGCGCCAAGTCAACGGGGAGTGCCAAGTGACGACCTCAGACCATCCGGAGAACATTTCGAACTCTGGCGGTACCAGAAACCCTTCTGGAATCGTGAAGTCGGCGATTCTGGACGAACTCGTCGACCGTTGGTTGTCGAAAGTTGCGGTGCTCGTTGCGATCTATGTGACGTTCCGTGGCCACAACGCCCCTGGTGGGGGTTTCGCCGGTGGCCTCATCGTCGGTGGAGTCTTCGTGCTGCAGTATCTCACCGGCCGCGAGCCGCATGTTCGCTTTCGAGCCATTCTGCGCCCGACGCGACTGCTTGGTCTCGGGTTGCTACTCGCGCTCGGCACGACCGCAGCCCCGCTCTTCGTCGATGCCACGCCGCTCGAGTCGCACATCTGGAAGCTCGACGTGCCGCTCATCGGTGAGGTCAAGGTTGTGTCATCAATGTTCTTTGATCTCGGCGTCTTTTTCGTGGTGGTTGCTGTAGTGCTGATGATCCTGTTGTCACTCGGCACGAGACAATCGACAGTGTTCGGAGACGAGGACGCCGCATGAGCTTGTCGCTGCTCATCCTTTCGGGCGCGCTCTTTGCCGCAGGTTCGTATCTTCTGATGGAACGT
>RGSV01000259.1 GCA_010025655.1 Acidimicrobiia bacterium | reverse complement strand
CATCAACGGAATCACGCTCGGGTCATGCGAGAGATCACAGTCGATTGTGATGATGGCATCAAAACCTCGGTTGCTGAGCGTGTCGAGACCCTCACGACTGGCTGCGGCATAGCCACGCTCTCCGTGTCGTAGCAGCAGATGAAGCCGAGGTTCGCCCGCCGCAAGTTCGGCAACTCGCATCGCAGTGCCATCGGGACTGTTGTCGTCGACAACGAATACCTCTGCAGTCGGCACTGCTGACCGCACTCGTGATACGAACTCGTCAATGTTGTCGCGCTCGTTATAGGTAGGGGTCATCACCGCAACGCGCACGTGGACGCCTTTGTTGACGCCGGAATCTTGCTGTTGGTGGGCACGATGATCGTGCGAAAGCCGAGACGTTCGGCCTCGGCGATGCGGCGTTCGAGATGCGGCACATGGCGCACCTCACCGCCGAGACCGACCTCACCGATTGCAGCAAGATCTTGCTTCACGGGTCGGTCAGCCACGGCAGAAGCAATTGCGAGACAGACACCAAGATCAGAACCCGGGTCACTCAGTCGAATGCCACCCACTACCGACACATAGACCTCAAGGTTCGCGCACGACACGTTGGCACGACGTTCGAGCACTGCGAGCAGCATCGCCAGCCGTGAGGAGTCGAGACCCTGTGCGCTGCGACGTGGTGTGAGACCTGTCGCAATCTTGCTGGTGAGCGCCTGTATCTCGACCAAGAGCGGTCGTTGACCATCGATACTCGGCACCACGACTGAGCCCGCCACCCCCGCCTGACGGTCGGCAAGCAACATATGGCTGGCATCAGGCACACCCAAGAGCCCATGCTCGGTCATCTCAAAAAGCCCAAGTTCGTTGGTCGAGCCGAAACGGTGCTTCACTGCACGCACGGTTCGCAACGGGTGCAGTCGATCGCCTTCGAACGAAATCACGGTGTCGACGACATGTTCAAGTAGTCGTGGCCCCGCGATCGAACCCTCTTTGGTGACGTGTCCGACGATCAGCACGGCGATGTTGCGCGCTTTTGCCTCTTGCACCAAGCGAAATGCGCACTCACGCACCTGAACCACCGACCCGGGGGCAGAGTCAATCGAATGGTCGGCGATGGTCTGAATGCTGTCAACCACCACGAGTGACGGCGCCGTCTTGTCGATTGCAGCGACGATGTCGGTGAGCGACAACGCTGACATCAGCAGTACCTGGTCACGCTGAATGCCGAGTCGCTCAGCGCGCAGTCGCACTTGTTGGGCACTTTCTTCGGCGCTCACATATAGCGATGTCTCGGGCCACGCACCAACGAGTTGCAGCAGCAACGTTGACTTACCGATGCCAGGTTCACCGCTCAGCAGAGTGACCGAACCGGGCACGAGACCGCCATCGAGCACACGGTCGAACTCGCCGATACCGGTCGATTGGGCGGGTGCCGACTCGGTGCCCACCGCGGTGATCGGTAACGGTTCTGTCGATGGGTTCAGCAGCCGGTTGACGGCCACCGACTTGGCAACGACAGGAGCCTCGGCACCAACCACGTCTTCAACGAGTGAGTTCCATGCTCCGCACGCACTGCACTGGCCGCTCCACTTGGGGTGCTCGGCACCACACGACGAACAGACATAGACGGTGCGCAGCTTCGCCACGCGCCAACTCTACGACGAGGGTGTTGAGCGAGTTCTGCGGCTTACCACCGTGGCGATGTAGATGAGCGTGAGAGCGGCCGCAAGAATCATCACCACAAAGATCGCACGGGCAATCCAGCCGGCAACCATCGCCGAGACATCGCGGTCGCGTGTCGATGCTGCAAGCGTCAGTTCGCTGCCATCGACCGGCACCTGCCACTCAAAAGTGCTGACGAGATCATCGTTCTCA
>RGSV01000258.1 GCA_010025655.1 Acidimicrobiia bacterium | reverse complement strand
TTGAAGGCGTGGAAAGACCAACAACCGACCCGCCAGATCGTGGTGGCCGGTTGCCTGGCCCAAAAAGACCGCGACATCGTGCGCGAACGCGCCCCATGGGTCGACGTCGTGCTCGGCACCCACAACGTGCACCGCGCAGCGCAGTTGATCGAAGAGGCGCGAACTGGCGGACCGATCACCGAGATTCTCGATGAAGCAGTGGTCGATGACTATGTGCTGTTTCCGTCGGCTCTGCCGGTGAGGCGTGAAACCTCCTATCGCAGTTGGGTGACGATTCAGATTGGGTGCGACAACACGTGCGCATATTGCATCGTGCCTGCCGTGCGTGGCAAGGAAATCAGCCGACCCTTCGACCAGATTGTCGATGAGGTTCGGTCACTGGCGGCAACTGGCGTGAGCGAGATCTTTCTCTTGGGTCAGAACGTCAACTCATACGGGCGCGACCTGTCGCTCGCCAGTCGACGAGCTGGTGACACTGATGTTCGGGTGGCGCCGCAGTTCGCAGCCCTCCTTCGCGCAGTCGGCGAAGTGCTGGGCGTGCGACGAGTTCGCTACATGAGCCCACACCCCAAAGACATGCGTGAAGACACGCTGCTCGCGATGGCCGAGACCGCAGCGGTGTGCGAGCACTTGCATTATCCGCTGCAGTCAGGCAGTGACTCGGTGTTGGCCGCCATGCACCGCGGCTATACCGCGCAGCGGTATCTCGAGCGACTCGCGCAGGCGCGCGCCACCATCGGCGATCTTGCCGTGACCACCGATGTGATCGTCGGATTCCCTGGCGAGACCGAAGCTGACTTCGCCGCGACTATGGAAGTTGCCGTTGCCGCCGAGTTCGACTCGGCCTACGCATTTATCTTCTCGCCGCGCGAAGGCACTGCAGCCGCCGAAATGACCGACAAGTTCTGCGACCCGAAGGTGGTCGGTGAGCGATACGAGCGTCTCAAGGTGGTGCTTGATCGCACGGCGGTGCTGAAGCACCGCGCCCGCATCGGTCGCACCGAAGAAGTCGTGGTCGAAGGCATGAGCAAGAAACACCCTGAACTCACCACCGGTCGCACTCGACAGAACAAGTTGGTGCATTTTTCGAGCCCTGAGCAGTTGCGACTCGGCACGTATGCACGGGTGGAGATCACCGACGCCGCAAGATTCCACCTTGCTGGCCGACTTGTCGAAATCGTCGCCGAACCGACCCACAAGACGCGTCTCGCCGTCGCTTCGGCGTGACCCGCGAGACCGGCGCCCACATCATCGCAGTTGATGCAATGCAGGTCTACCGCGGCATGGACATCGGCACCGCAAAACCCACAACCGCTGATCGTGCGGCCGTGCCACACCACTGCATCGACATCGCCGACCCGAGCGAGCGTTTCAGCGTGGCCGAGTTTCAACGTCACGCGTCGGCAGCCCGTGCCGAAATTGCGGCGGCCGGCAAGAGCGCACTGCTCGTGGCCGGAACCGGGCTCTATCTCACCGCGCTGATCGACGACTTGTCGCTGCCGGGCGAATGGCCCGCGGTGCGCGACGAGCTGCAGCGCGAGCCCGACACTGATGCATTGTTCGTGCGCCTCGAGTCGCTCGACCCGCTCGCGGCGTCACGCATCGAACGATCGAATCGCCGTCGCATCGAGCGTGCACTTGAGGTGTGCATCGGCAGCGGCAAGCCGTTCTCGTCGTTCGGACCGGGCACATCGGCGTATCCGACGTCAACGGTGCGACTAATTGGCATCACCTGGGCACGGGCAACGTTGAGTGCGCGAGTTGAAGCCCGCGTGCACCGCATGATGGCCGACGGTTTGCTCGACGAAGTCAAACGTCTCGCAGCAACGACGACCCTGTCGCGTGAGGCGCGCCAAGCCCTCGGATACA
>RGSV01000257.1 GCA_010025655.1 Acidimicrobiia bacterium | reverse complement strand
CTATGCAGGAGAACTCCGACGATCATCCCGATCATCGACACGACATTGATCACGATGGTGATGACGGTGATGGCGTTTCGCACCCCGTCAGCCTACCGAGGCGTCACACTTCGGGATGATGGCACGCCGACATCTGCCCGCTCGGGCGCAACTCGAGTCGCGGCTCTTGCGTGGCACAGAGGTCGGTGGCCTTCCAGCAGCGCGTGCGAAAGCGGCAACCCGAAGGCGGGTTCACCGGTGACGGCACTTCACCCTCGAGCGTGATGCGAGAGCGACCGCGTTCAACCCGGGGGTTGGGCACCGGCACCGCCGACATCAACGCCTTGGTGTACGGATGCGACGGTTTCTGATACACGGTCTCAGCGTCACCGATTTCCATGATCTTGCCGAGGTACATCACCGCCACACGGTCAGCAATGTGGCGAACCACTGACAAGTCGTGAGCGATGAAGATGTACGACATGCCCAGCCGCTGCTGCAAGTCGGCGAACAGATTGACGACACCCGCCTGAATGCTCACGTCAAGCGCCGACACCGGCTCATCAAGCACGATCAACTCTGGGTCGAGTGCGAGTGCTCGCGCCACACCAAACGCCACTCACGGCCTGCACCACCCGCTTCTGACGTCGCACCCCACGCGGCGCTTTCATGTGGAACTCCTTGACGAGCTCGCTCACGCTCAGCAACGCGCTCATGCCTTGGCCATCACTTCGCGCGCACGAATGCATGCAGACATCGAGTCGCCCACGGGCTGCAATTCCGGCAACGACGCCCCGCACGCGTCAGTGGCGTGCGTGCAGCGCGGGCGAAACGCACACCCCGATGGTGGCTTCAGCATGTTTGGCGGAAATCCGTTGATCGGCACCAAGCGTTCGACGCCGGTCTGCGGCAATGACGCCAACAGGCCTCGCGTATATGGGTGAGTCGGTTGGTCAAACACATCCATGATGTTCGCCCGTTCAACCACCCTGCCGGCGTACATCACGTTCACTCGCTCACAGACGCGTGCCACGACGCCCAAGTCGTGCGTGATCAAGACCACAGCCGTGCCAAACTGCGCCTGCACGCGCTGGATGACCTCGAGAATCTGGGCCTGCACCGTCACATCGAGGGCGGTCGTCGGCTCATCGGCAATCAACAGTTTCGGACTATTGGCGATGGCCATCGCAATAACCACGCGCTGACGCATTCCTCCGGAGAACTCATGCGGATACTGCTGGGCACGGTCACCAGGCTGCGGAATGCCGACGATCTCGAGCAAATCAACCGCTCGCGCCAGCGCCGCCTTCTCACTCATCGATTGGTGAGCTCGCAACATCTCACTGATCTGTGCACCGATTTTGTGTACGGGGTTCAGTGCCGATAACGGATCTTGGAAGATCATCGACATCAGACGGCCGCGCACTGATCGCAGTTTCTTCGGGGCAGCACCGACCAGTTGCTCACCCTGCAATACCACCGAACCTTCGACGGTTGCGGTTCGGGGCAAGAGTCCCATCGCTGCCAAGAATGAGACCGATTTCCCGGAACCCGACTCGCCTACGACCGCCACCATCTCGCCGCCGTAGACATCAAGGTCAACTCCGCGCACGGCAGCGAGCGGGCCGAGCGGGGTATTGAAGGTGACTCGCAGATCACGCACCTCAAGCACCTTCTCCTTCATACTCACGAGTCCCTCTGCAAACGCGGGTCGGTCGCGTCACGCAGCGCGTCACCGATGAAGTTGATCGACAGTGCGATCACCACGAGCGTGAGGCACGGGAAGACCGCCAACCACCAGAAACCGGGGTTGACTGCGCTCTTCGCCGCGCCGACCAGAATGCCAAGCGACGTCGCACCGTCACCAGCCTGTGGCCCGTAGCCGAAGAACGCCAGTGTTGCCTCG
>RGSV01000256.1 GCA_010025655.1 Acidimicrobiia bacterium | reverse complement strand
CACAGGCGCTTATTCGTGCTTTGGAGATGGAGAACGTGGATGTGATGTTTGGTCTTCCTGGTGGATGCATCTTGCCTGCATACGACCCGTTGATTGAGTCACCAATTCGTCACATCTTGGTTCGTCACGAACAAGGTGCGGGTCATATGGCCGAGGGTTATGCGCACGTCACGGGTCGTCCGGGTGTCGCGATGGTGACGAGTGGCCCAGCCGCCACCAACCTCGTCACGCCGTTGTGCGATGCATATATGGACTCCATCCCGATGGTCGGTATCACCGGTCAAGTACCGACCGCAGCGATCGGCACCGACGCATTCCAAGAGTGCGACACCGTCGGCATCACGCGCAGCATCACCAAGCACAACGAGTTGGTGATGAGTGCGCAAGACATCCCCATGGTCGTTCGCCAGGCGTTTCACATCGCGACCACCGGTCGCCCGGGCCCCACCCTCATCGACCTGCCGAAAGACGTGTTGCAGAACTCGATGGAGTGGTATTGGCCGAGTGACGACGAAGTGCTCGACAGCCTGCCTGGCTATCGCCCGAACGTGAAGGGTCACGCGAAGATGATCAAAGAAGCCGCGCGCATGATTCTCGCCGCCAAGCAACCGGTGCTCTATGTGGGTGGCGGCGTGCTGAAGGCCCGTGCGGCCGGAGTGTTGCGCGAACTTGCCGAGCTCACGCAGATTCCGGTTGTCACCACGCTGATGGCGCGGGGTGCATTCCCCGACTCGCATCCGTTGTGTCTCGGCATGCCGGGCATGCACGGCACGGCGACGGCGGTCACCGCGATGCAAAAGAGCGACTTGCTCATCGCGCTCGGTTCGCGCTTTGACGACCGCGTCACCGGCAAGGTGGCGGCGTTCGCTCCTGACGCAAAAATCATCCATGTCGACATTGACCCGGCAGAGCAGGGCAAAGTGCGTCGCCCCGACGTGCCGATCGTCGGCGACTGTCGCTTGGTGATCGAAGAAATCGTGAAAGCGATCAAAGACATGTTGCAGTCGGGGGAGAAGCAGGCGGATGTCGGCCCATGGCGCAGCCGCGTGAGCGGTTGGCGCGAGCAGTTCCCGCTTGCCTACGACCAGAGCGAGCCAGGTGCCGCTCTCAAGCCGCAGTTCTGCTTGGAGAAGTTGCGCGACGGCGCACCGGAAGGCACCATCGTGGTGTCTGGCGTTGGCCAGCACCAGATGTGGGCAAGCCAGTACTGGAAGTTTGAAGAGCCGTACACCTGGGTGAACTCCGGCGGTTTGGGCACGATGGGCTTTGCGGTCCCCGCGGCGATTGGTGCCAAGGTCGGCCGACCCGACAAGACGGTGTGGGCTGTCGACGGCGACGGTTGCTTCCAGATGACCGCACAAGAACTCGTCACGGCCTCACTGGAAAAAATTCCGGTGAAGATCGGAATCTTGAACAACTCCTACCTCGGCATGGTGCGCCAGTGGCAAGAGATGTTCTACGGCGAGCGCTATAGCGAAGTGAACCTCTCGGGCACGCTGCCCGACTTCGTGAAGTGGGCCGAGTCAATGGGGTGCGTCGGCATCCGTGTCGAAGACCCGCAAGAAGCCGAAGCGGCAATCGACAAGGCGAACTCGATCAACGATCGCCCTGTCGTCGTCGACTTCCGCGTCGAGGAAAATGAAAAGGTGTTCCCGATGGTGCCCGCTGGTCAGAGCAACGACGACATCATCTTGCATCAGTCGCAGAGCGCACGAAGGGAGTTCCTCAAGTGAGCGGCAACAACCCCGTTGGCCAAGACAACCAGCACCACGTGTTGTCGGTGCTCGTGCAGAACCGACCCGGTGTGCTGGCACGAGTATCGGCGCTGTTTGCACGCCGCGGCTACAACATCTTTTCGCTCGCGGTGGCACCAACCGAACACCCCGACT
>RGSV01000255.1 GCA_010025655.1 Acidimicrobiia bacterium | reverse complement strand
AACTTCACCCTGCACGCTCAACGAGCCCATGCCCGTGATTACAAGCGATACGTCGTGCACGCCGTCGATCTGCGGAACAAAGTCGCCCGTCACCACCACCGTGAAGTCGAACGGGTCAACCCCCGGCGGAGCCGCGCCGAAATACGTGAGCGCGGTCTGTCGTGTGATGTCGACCCGTCGCGGCGCACCACCCACCTCGTCGCGGTCGTAATACTCCACTCGCCAGCCCACTTGGCCGTCGGGTGTGCGCAGAGTGTCGTCGTCGATGATCGGCGCAAGTTTGTCGATCGACACGCCGCGGCGATAACGAATCGCATCGGCTCCGTATCGCTCGGTGAGCCCATCGAGCAACGACACCGACTCGATGGTCTGCAGGCTCGACGACCCACCACCCTGCGTACGCGTGACGCGAGCGTTGGGGCCGAGAACGGCAATCGTCTTCACACTGCCGACTTCGAGTGGTAGTGCCGAGTTCTCATTACGCACGAGCACTGCCCCGGCTGCTGCGGCGCGACGCACCAACGCACGCTCGTTGGGGTCGTCGACCGTTTGCTCGACTGAAGATGCTGGGAATTCGTCCGCACGCGTGCGCTCGATGAGCCGCAGCAGAGTTTCTACCCGTTCATTGACGCGTACCTCGCTCACACGACCCTCTCGCACTGCAGCCAACAGGTGGCGACCATAGATAGTTGCAGGCCCGGGCATCGGCACGTCGAGGCCAGCCTCGATCGAACCTGCGGTGTCGTGTGCGCCGAACCAGTCGGAGACGACGAACCCGTCGAAGCCCCAGTCGTCACGCAAGATGTGCCGCAGCAACTCGACGTTGTTGGCTGCATGTGCACCGTTGAGTTTGTTGTAGCTGCTCATCACGCCCCATGCACCAGCGTCGAGCACCGTTGCCTCGAACGGCCGCAAGTAAAACTCGCGCAAGGTGGTGTCGTCAATTTGCGCGTCCACCGTCATGCGTTCGACCTCGGTGTCATTGCCGGCAAAGTGCTTCACGGTTACTGCCACGACGTTCGACTGCACTCCGCGCACGATGGCTGCCGCGAGCTGCGCCGACAACTCGGGGTCTTCGCTGAGACACTCGAAGGTTCGCCCGCCGATGGGCGTGCGGTGCAGATTCACCGTGGGTGCGAGCACGATGTGCGCTGACTTACGTCGTGCCTCGCGGCCGAGAAGTACGCCGAGTTCTTGGGCGAGACTTTGATCCCACGATGCGCCAATCACGATTGAGGTGGGGATGTTGACCCCCGGCGTGCGATTCGCACCGAGCGACTCGCCGCGCACACCGTTGGGACCATCCGACATCTTGAGTGCGGGGATACCGAGCCGCGAGATTGCATGCGTGCGCCATGTTGATGCACCACCAAGCAGCCGACACTTTTCTTCCAGGCTCAGCGCCGCCAACCGTTGCGCAATTCTCGTCTCACCCTGTGCCGTTTGTGCATTGCGAGAGCGTTCGGTCACGTGAGCGACGATAGACGAACAGTCGTCCGTAGGCTTTGGCTATGTCGGCGATGTCACTCGACACCGGTTCGACGCCTGTCGTTGCGTCTCCGTGGCATCAGGTGTTGGCCAAGGCGCCCAAAGCATTGCTGCACGACCATCTCGACGGCGGTCTGCGGCCCGAGTCGGTGATCGAACTCGCCAATGAGTTTGGCTACAAGAAGTTGCCAACCACCGACGTAGTTGATTTGAAGAAGTGGTTCCATCGCGGCGCAAAGCGCAACGACCTGGTGTTGTATCTCGAAACCTTTGCCCACACTGTCGGTGTGATGCAGCACCGCGATGCCATCGAACGCGTTGCCTACGAGTGCGCACAAGATCTGGCCAACGACAACGTGGTGTATGCCGAAGTGCGCTTTGCCCCCGAATTGCACACCGAGGC
>RGSV01000254.1 GCA_010025655.1 Acidimicrobiia bacterium | reverse complement strand
TTCGCTGCCACCTGGCAGCGGTTCGACGTCGACGATGCCGGGCCACGGCTTGATCATGCGTGCAAGGAGCGGATAATCCTTGCGCAGCGGATGGCCTTCGAAGTCGACGGGCAGATACATGTTGCGCAGGTCGGGGTGACCCGCGAAGTTGATGCCGAACATCTCGTGAGTTTCGCGTTCGTGCCAGTTCGCACCTGCGTAGACATCATGAATCGACTCAATGGTTGACTGTGCATCGGGCACGTCGACTTTGACGATGACACTCACGTGCGTGACCGGGTTGCCGACGCGGGCGAACACCTGCATGCGCGTGTCACCGCCGGCATACCCGGGGCGAATGGTGGTGTCACGCACGGGTGGTGGCTCGGTCGGGTCGTCTTCACCGCGACCGTATGGCGACGGCATCCAGTCAATGGCCGAGAGGAAGCTGAAGTAGTGGAAGCCGAGCGTGTCGCGCAGCGTGCGCATCGATGACTTCCACGCGTCGGTGCGCACGCGCAACCAGAGATCGTCTTTCATAAATGAGTCGACGACGCGATCTCCGAGCGCCGCCTTCACTTCATCCACCGAAGTGATGCGGCGTGGTGCGGATGTTGAGGCGTCAGTTGCCGACGACAACGGGTTTCCCCTTTCGTTCAGCGGCAGCACTCGCATCAAGCGAGCGGGTTCCCTCGCCGCGCCAGCGCGCACCCATGTCTTCGTTCTTGATGCGCTCTTGCAAGAGCACGATGCCTTCAAGCAACGCTTCGGGTCGCGGCGGGCAACCCGGCACATAGACATCGACGGGGATGATCTGGTCGACACCTTTGGTCACCGAGTAGGAATCCCAATACGGGCCGCCGCAGTTTGCGCAACTGCCCATGCTGATGACGTATTTCGGCTCGGGCATCTGCTCATAGAGACGTTTAATTGCAGGTGCCATCTTGTCAGTGACGGTGCCCGAGATGACGACGAGGTCTGCTTGCCGCGGGCTCGCCGGCAGCGGAATCACGCCGAGTCGCATCACGTCGTAGCGCGGTGAACCAAAGGCGGCACCCATCTCGATCGCGCAACACGCGAGACCCCACTGGTACACCCACAGGCTGTACGAACGACCGAGGTTGAACAACGCTGACAACGGCCGCGGCATGCGACCTCGCTCTACTAGACCCACCGCAGCACTCCTTTGCGCCACGCGTACACCAGACCCAGGAGCAGAACGAAGACAAAGACACCCATTTCCACCAGACCGAAGGTGCCGTAGCGCTCAAGTTGCGTGGCCCACGGGAAGATGAAGACGGCTTCGACATCAAACACGACGAAGAGCAGGGCAAAGATGTAGTAGCGCACCTGACTTTGCGACCAGCCTTCGCCGACTGGGTCGACGCCGCTTTCGTAGGTAAGCAACTTCTCGACCCCGGGTCGCGACGGGCGCACGATTGATGACACCCAGAGCAAGAGCGCGGCGAGTAAAACCGCGGCGAGACCGAACCAGGTGACGGTCAGGTACGACCGTAGGAAGTCGGATACGCCCGCAGACATCGGGGAAAAACTACTACGAAGCGACTTCGGCGAGAAACCAGTCGACGAGGCGTGCTGTGGCGGGTGACCGTTCGGTGACGCGCTCGGCGCTCATTTCACAAAGGTGCTTGGCTCCGTGGTAGGCAGTTGGGTGATGCGTGACCGTAAGAACGCTCGAAAGCAGGGGGCTGTCATTGATCCCCATTGCTGAGTATCGCACTCATCACCTGCGGTCTGCTTCCGGTGGAATAATTGCCGAATTGGTCATCGTTGCTGCGGTCTTGGTAGTTGGATTCGCATATGTAGACGTCCCGTTGAACAACGCCCTACTGATCGGAATAGCAATCACACTGCAGGCAGCATTTGGCACGTTACTGCTTACTCGAATTCTCTCCGGATTGAAGGGCTCGGTCCTGCTC
>RGSV01000253.1 GCA_010025655.1 Acidimicrobiia bacterium | reverse complement strand
GAAGAACTTGGTGGCGGCATATACGCGCTGGTCGTAACCCCAGCCGCCGATGAGGAAGTACATCGGCACCAGCACGATCTCAAAGAACACAAAGAAAAGGAAGAGGTCGAGACTCACGAACGACCCCATCACGCCGGCTTCGAGCATGAGCAGCCAGGCAAGGTAGGGGCGCTCATCATGGTGCGGGTCGACACCAGCGATAACGAGCGGGAAGAGCACACCCGTCAACACCACGAGAAAGAGTGAGATGCCGTCGACACCGAGGTGCCACGAGATGCCCCATGCAGGAATCCACTCGTGCAACGAGACGAACTGGAACCCTGCGTCAGCAGAGTCGAAGGCCTGTAACAACCAGAGACTGAGCGCACCGGTCGTGATGCTGGCGATGAGGGCGACGAGTTTGGTCCACTCTGGGCGCGAACGGCCGAACCACAGCAAGGCGAGTGCGCCAACGAGCGGCACCATGATGAGCGCACTCAGAATCGGAAAGCCGAGCGCACTCGTCGAAGCAGCGAGCGTCGTGTACATCACGCCAACCACCCACGCCAGACGAACCAGGCGAGCACCGCGACGGTACCGAGGGCGATGATCACTGCATAGGCCCGAACGAAACCGGTCTGCGAACGGCGCACTACTGAGCCGAGACCGCGCGCCAGCGAACCGGCGCCATTCACGGCCCCGTCGACTACGCGCGCATCAAACCGTGTGATGCCGTCGAACGCCGCAGCACCCGGGCCACCAACGACGCGCGCGACCGTGGCGTCGTAGTACCACGCGTTCTCCAACACCTTGGGTTCGACTGCGGGCAGACGACGCTTGGCATACACCGCCAGCGACAATGCGATGCCCGCCAACGCCACGACGATGGCGACGCCGAGCAGAACGTATTTGTTGTCGTACGCCCAGGTGCCCTTGATGCTGCGCTCAGATTCCTCGACTACAGGTTCGAGCCAATGCTCGAGGAAGTGCAGGTTCTTGCTGAACGGCAGCTGCATCGCACCACCAATCACCGACAACACCGACAGCACGACGAGCGGAATCAACATCACTCGCGGGCTCTCGTGCGGTGTGAAGTCGCCGTGCGCACCATGCTCGGCCGAGGCATCGCGCCACCGCGCCTCGCCGAAGAACACCATCACCACTTGGCGCGTCATGTAATACGCGGTGAGCAGCGCCGTGACCATGCCGACCGCATACAACAGACGATTGTCGGCATAGACATAGAGCAAGATTTCATCTTTCGACCAGAAGCCAGCGAACGGTGGCACGCCGGCAATCGCGAGCCAGCCGATGATGAACGTGAACGCCGTAATCGGCATCGCAGCCCGCAACGCGCCCATCTTGCGCATGTCTTGTTCGTGGTGCATGCCGTGAATCACCGAGCCAGAGCCCAAGAACAACAGCGCCTTAAAGAACGCGTGAGTGATCATGTGGAAGATTGCGGCGACGAACGCGCCAGAACCGATGGCGAGGAACATGAAGCCGAGTTGCGAAACGGTGGAATACGCGAGCACGCGCTTGATGTCGGTTTGCGCGACGGCAATCGTGGCGGCAAACAGTGCAGTGGCGGCACCGACCGCGGCGACCGTGTCGGGCACCCAGCCGTATGACCCAACCAACACAGGGCCCATACGAGTCATGAGAAACACGCCTGCGGTCACCATCGTTGCGGCGTGAATGAGTGCCGAGACGGGTGTCGGGCCTTCCATCGCATCGGGCAACCAGAAATACAGCGGTAGTTGCGCGCTCTTGCCGCACGCGCCGACGAAGAGCAGAAGTGCAATTGCAGAGATGGCGCCCTTGGAGATTGAACCTTCATGGGCTGCTTCGTTGATGGCGCTGTACGACACCGAACCGACGGTGGAGAATGCAACGAACATCGCCGTCATCACACCCCAGTCACCGATGCGGTTGGTGAC
>RGSV01000252.1 GCA_010025655.1 Acidimicrobiia bacterium | reverse complement strand
CGCCACCCGCTTTCTTTGCGGATGCGTCGGAGTCGTTACTCATCGTGTTCCTGCTTTCGGCCACGCGGCTCGCAGGCGCGCAGCAGTCGAGCCGAGCGATTCCGACAACACCTTGGTGTTGGCGATCGCCACCGTGAAGTTGGTGTCACCGATCCATCGCGGTACGAGGTGCACATGGAGATGCTGCGAGACGCTGCCGCCCGCTGGTGCCCCAAGGTTGAGACCAACATTGAGACCAGCCGGCGCGTAGGCCTGCTTGAGCGCCAACGTGGCGTCGCGCACGGTGAGCCACAGTTCGTTGCGTTCGGCGTCGGTCAGATCTTCCAAGTTCGCCACCTGGCGGTACGGAAGCACGAGCGAATGACCGTTCGCATACGGATACGCATTGAGGATCACGAAACACAGCGAACCGCGGTGAATGATGTGGGTGTCTTCGTCGGACAGCCCGCTCGCCAAGATGCGGGCGAAGACCGACTCACCGGTCGCGGGAGCATTGTTGCCCTCTGGACCAAAACCTGAGACGTACTCCGCGCGCCACCCCGCCCACAAACGCTCGAGCACGGCGCGCCTCAGCGACCCGAGCCGTCGGCGACGTCGGCAGCAAGTCGCGCCCGAAACGCATCGAACGGAGTATCGCGCTGCACTTCTCCCCCGCGCGGGTTGACGCCGACGGTACCGGCGCGCACGTCATCGTCGCCGACGACAAGCACGTAGGGAATGCGTTCTAACTTTGCGGCGCGAATGCGCTTGCCGAGTTGTTCGTCGGCCGCGACACTGTCGACGCGGTAACCGTCGCGCGCCAGCTGCGACACCAGGGTGGCCGTGTGTGCTTCGTGTGCACTCGTCACCGGCAAGATACGCACCTGTACGGGGGCGAGCCAGGTCGGTAGCGAACCGCCATAGTGCTCAAGCAACACGCCAAAGAACCGCTCGACTGAGCCGAGCAACGCACGGTGCAACATGATCGGGCGATGACGTTGGTTGTCGGCGCCGACGTATTCGAGACCGAATCGCTCGGGCAACTGGAAGTCAGCCTGAATCGTCGAGAGCTGCCACTTGCGACCGATGGCGTCGCGCACATCGACATCAATCTTCGGGCCGTAGAACGCTGCGTCACCTTCGCCGATGGAGTACTGCACGCCGAGTCGTTCGAGTGCGTTGCGAAGTGCACTGGTGGCTTTGTCCCACATCTCGTCGGTGCCGATCGACTTTTGCGGGTCGCGAGTCGACAACTTATAGGTGAAGTCGTCAAAGCCGAAGCGACGCAACACCGAGAGCACGAAGTCGAGCAGCGATCGAATCTCGTCGCCGATCTGTTCTTGCGTGCAGAAGATATGGCTGTCGTCTTGGGTGAAGCCGCGAATGCGCATCAACCCGTGCAACGTGCCCGCTCGTTCGTAGCGATACACCGTGCCCAACTCAAAGAGCCGCAGCGGCAACTCGCGGTAGCTGCGTTGGCGGTCGCGGTAGATGAGACAGTGCATCGGGCAGTTCATCGGCTTGGGGTAATACGTGCCGTTGTCCATTTCCATCGGCGGATACATGCCGTCTTTGTAGAAATCGAGGTGACCAGAGGTCTCGAACAGCTTCGCATTTGCCAAGTGCGGTGTATACACAAATTGGTAACCGCCGTTCTGATGGCGCTCGCGGCTGTAGTCCTCCATCAACTTGCGCACGATGGCCCCTTTTGGATGCCATACCGCTAGCCCTCCGCCCAACTCTGGCGGAAACGAGAGCAGGTCCATCTCGGTGGCGAGGCGACGGTGGTCGCGCTTCTCGGCTTCTTCGAGGCGAACGAGGTGTTCTTGTAGCGCCGCCTTCGATTCCCACGCCGTGCCGTAGATGCGCTGCAGCATCGGACCCTTCTCGTTGCCACGCCAATACGCACCCGCCACTTTCATGAGCGCAAAATGACCGAGCTTGCCAGTGCTCGGCACGTGCGGACCTCGAC
>RGSV01000251.1 GCA_010025655.1 Acidimicrobiia bacterium | reverse complement strand
CAGCTCTTGGCGCCAACGATCAGCCGAGGCCGCTCGAGCAATTCGGGGCGATACGCGGCAAGTTCGCGCAGCAGCACCTCGACCTGATGCTCGGGGTCGATACCCTCCATCGACACCAGATCAGCAAGCACACACAACACCCGCGCCCGCTCGATGTGTCGCAGAAACTGATGCCCAAGTCCACGACCATCGCTTGCGCCTTCAATCAGCCCGGGGATATCAGCGAGCACGAACTCCGTCGCGCTGTCGATGCGCACTACACCGAGGTGTGGCTCGAGTGTGGTGAACGGATAATTTGCGATCTTCGGCTTGGCTGCCGATACCGCCGAGATCAGCGTGCTCTTACCCGCGTTCGGATACCCGACGAGCGCCACGTCAGCCATCAACTTGAGTTCAAGTTTCAGCCAACGCTCAGGGCCGTGTTCACCCTGTTCAGCGAACTTCGGGGCGCGCCGCTTGTTCGAAAGAAATCGCGCATTCCCTCGGCCGCCCAAGCCACCGGCAATCGCCTGCCAGCGCAAGCCGTGGGTGCGCAGATCGGCGAGCACCTCACCGCTGTACATGTCGCGCACGATGGTGCCTTCAGGCACTTTCACCTCAAGGTCCTTGCCGCGTCGGCCGTGCAGATCTTTGCCCATCCCTGACACGCCGTCTTCGCCGCGCCGATGCGGGTGGTCTCGAAACGCCACCAGCGACGCAACGTTACGGTCAGCGATCAGCCACACGGCTCCTCCGTTACCGCCATCGCCACCGTTCGGACCGCCGTAGACCACTGGGCCTTCACGACGAAAGCTCACGCACCCAGCCCCACCGTCGCCGCCGCGCACGTTCAGTTGTGCCTCGTCTACGAAGGCGCTCATGGTGTGTGCTCCTACCGGCAACGCTGACGAACGGGACTCATCACGCTACAAGCGCGCACCCTGTGCGTATCGTAAGTGCGTGACATCGCGCGCCGAATCGTGGGCATCAACCATGCACGGACACACCGACGACAGTCACATTCGTTTTGCTCATGCAGATTCGTGGGCCGGCACAGGCCGTCTCGACGTGCTGCCTCGCGACGCCCGCGAAGCCCACGAGCACGAACACCTCGCACCGCTCGCCACCCGCTCGTTTGGCGCCGGACACCGCGCCCACGAAGAGGAACCCGACGCCTACCGCACCTGTTTCGAGCGCGATCGTGATCGCATCTTGCACGCGTCGGCGTTTCGGCGACTCGCCGGCAAGACCCAAGTCTTCGTGTTTCCACAAGACCACCAACGCACACGCCTAACCCACGCGCTAGAAGTGGCCCAAGTTGCTACGTCGGTCGCACGCGCGCTCGGTCTCAACGTCGCCCTTACTGAGGCGATTGCACTCGGCCACGACTGCGGGCACGGCCCGGGTGGTCACGCCAGTGAAGACGCACTGTCGCCCTATATCGAAGGCGGTTATGACCATGCGGTCTGGGGCGCTGATGTCGCCCTCGTGTCGCTCAACCTTTGTCGTGAGACGCTTGATGGCATTCGCAACCACTCGTGGTCACGGCCTGCGCCAGCCACCCCAGAGGGCGAGGTGGTGTCGTGGGCCGACCGCATCGCCTATGTCTGCCACGACTTCGAAGATGCGGCATCAACCGGTCTCGTTGCCCCCGATGATTTACCTGACCAGGTGCGACTCGTTTGCGGCACAACCCGCGGCAGCCAATTGCGCTCGTTCATCGGGGCAATGATTGACGCTGCGCGCGAGTCTGGTCGCATCGGCATGACGAGCACGACTGCCGATGCACTCGCCGCGTTTCGCAAATTCAACTACGACAACATCTACATGCGCGAGGCGTCACGCGCGCAGGCAAAGTCGGTCATCGATCTCTTGCGTGCGCTCGTAGAGCACTATCACGCGCATCCACACGACATGGCGGTCGCCTTCGACGGGTGTGTCGGCGCCGCGCGCAGCGCCGAAGCACTACATCAGGCCGTCACCTACGTAGGCGGCATGACCGACCGATTCGCCTGCCGGCAAGGCATACA
>RGSV01000026.1 GCA_010025655.1 Acidimicrobiia bacterium | reverse complement strand
GTGCAGTTATCCGAAGTTCACCCCGGTGCCGTTTCGTGAGGAATCGATTTGGGATGGCTACCCAGAAGAGACGAACGCGAACTTCTGGTCGTATTGCTGGTGATTCACCTGTGCGTGCACGAGCAATGCTTTCTTGGCGATGCCATAGGGCGCGTTCGTCTCTTCTGGGTAGCCATCCCAAATCGATTCCTCACGAAACGGCACCGGGGTGAACTTCGGATAACTGCACACCGTGCCCAGAATCGTCGTCTTCTCGACTCCGGCTGCGCGCGCCGCCTCGATCACGTTGAGTCCCATCTGCAAATTGTCGAGAAACAGTGGCGCAGGCTCGGCCTGGTTGTATCCGATGCCGCCGACGCGCGCTGCGAGGTGGATTACGTGTGATGGCTTCACCTGCGCAAGAAGCCGCTCAGCCACGCCGTGTTGCACCAGATCGTGTTCGGCGTGGCGTGGGGCAGTGACCTGCGCACCTGCCGCAGTCAGCACACGTACGACATGCCGACCAAGAAACCCATGACCGCCGGTCACCACCACGGTGCGGTTGCGCCAAAACGTGGGGCTGGTCTGTGGCACGCCCATCGTGCTACCAGCGTAGGTCGGCACATCACCGACAGCCCGAAGGAAATGCGCATCACCGACAGCCTGAAGGTTCCGCACCACACCGACAGAATGGAGGCGATGAGTCGACTGCGAGTGGCGTTGACTTTCGACCACTGTTGGCGCACGACACCAGGTGGAACCGGTGTGGCGTCGGTCGAGCTGGCCAGTGCGCTCATGGCGCGCGGTGATGTTGACGTGGTCGGCGTTGCCGGCAACCATCGCCGCCCCGCCACTGCCGGCTTCGAACCGCCCGTCACCGTCGCGCGCTTGCCGTTGCGCGGTACGGCCCTCGTTGAGTCGACGTTGCGTCTGGGGTGGCCGCTCGTCGAGCGTGCAACTGGCCACGTCGACGCGTTACACGCCACAAGCATCATTCCGCTCGCGGCACGGCAATCAACGCCACTGGTCGTGACGGTGCATGACCTCGCGTTCTTGCATCACCCCGGATACTTCACCGCGCGCGGTCGACGGGTGTTCGGGCGCGCACTCGCACAGGTGCGTGAACGGGCAACGCTCATTTTGTGTTCGTCACAAGCGACATTGGCAGATTGTGTCGAGAATGGTGTTGACCCTGCGCGGCTGCGGTTGGTGCCTCTCGGCGTGCGAGTGCGCGACGTGACATCAAGTGACATTGCCGCCGTGCGTGCGCGGCTCAAACTGCCTGAGCAGTTTCTGCTCTTCGTCGGCACTCGCGAGCCGCGTAAGAATCTGCAACGGCTGTTGGCTGCGCACGAGTCACTCGGTGCCGCTGTCCCACCGCTCGTCATCGTCGGTGCGCGCGGTTGGGGTGATGACGTTGCCGATTCCTACGAAGCATCAGATCGTGTGCACTTTGTCGGGCACGTCGCCAGTCACGAACTCGCTGCGGTGTATTCGAGTGCGGCTGCACTCTGCTATCCGTCGGTGATGGAGGGCTTCGGCTTGCCGATTCTCGAGGCGATGGCCCACGGCACACCGGTGCTCACGAGCAGAGGAACCTCCACCGAAGAAGTTGCCGCAGGCGCGGCGGTGTTGGTCGATCCACTCGATGTCTCTGCGATCGCGGCGGGCATTCGCGAGGTGTTGGCACGTCGTGCCGAGTTGTCGCAGGCGGGGCGCGCACGAGCCAGCGGTGCGACCTGGCAGCACACGGCCGACCTCGTGGTGCATGCGTATCACGAAGCAGTCGAGATGGGAAGTCGTCGCGCATGACGCGGGTCGTGGTGAACATGTTGTGGTGCGTGCCGGGTCGAGTCGGCGGCTCTGAGCAATACTTGGTGCGACAACTTCTTGGGCTGTGCGAAGCAGCGCCAAGCGAGTTTGAGATCGAGATAGTGGCGCCGCGCGGTTTTGTTGCCGCACATCCTGAACTCACACGTCCTGAACTCACTGACATCGCACACCCCTCAATTGCCACCAACCTGCGAGTCATCGAGTCATCATCATCGGCCTCGAGTCGCCCGCTACGCATCCTGCGCGAGGCGACGTGGCTAGCGAAACACACTCGTGGTGCCGCACTCACCCATCACGGTGGGGGAACAGTGCCGCCTCGCGCCACGCAGCCAACGCTGCTTACTCTTCACGATCTGCAATATCGCGAGTTTCCGCAGTACTTCTCGCGCACGAAACTGCGCTATCTCGCGGCGCGGGTTCCTTCATCGGCTCAGCGTGCGAGCCACATCGCCGTGCCGAGTTCGTTCGTCAAACAAACGGTGATTGATCACCTCGGCGTCGCAGCACATCGCATCAGTGTCGTGCGCCATGGTGTCGAGCCTTCGCTCGGTGGACGGGCTACGTCGGCTGACGAGTTGCGTCGTCGCTTTGGCATCACCGCCGCTCGCGTGCTCGCGTACCCGGCTATCACGCACCCGCACAAGAATCACCAGTTCTTGCTCGACCTCGCACGTCATGGCCGACTCGGCGATACCCAGATTGTGTTTGCAGGTGGTGAGGGGCGCGCCCACCGCGATGTGCTCTCTGCCATCGCGACGTACGGGCTGGCACGACAAGTGATCGTCGCCGGACGTCTTGGCGATGCCGATCGTGATGGTTTGCTCGCGCTTGCTGATGCTTTGGTGTTCCCGAGCACCTATGAAGGGTTTGGTGCACCAGTCATCGAGGCAATGGCACTCGGCACTCCCGTCATCACGAGTGACCACGGTGCGCTGCCAGAAGTCGTCGGTGATGCCGGTCAAGTTGTTTCTCTTGATCTTGACGCGTGGTCGCACGCCATCGACCGCGCGATATCGCAGCGTGCCGACTGGCAGTCGCGCGGTCGACGCCGCGCCGGCGAGTTTCGCTCGGTTGACTCTGGTCGTGACCTCGCTGCGGTGTATCGCGCAATGACGACGGGAGCAACCCGTGGCTGATGCTGCGACCGCCAAGATTGGTCGACCGCTTCGCTTCGTGGTGTTGTGTCCGCACTTTGCACCAGATATCGCCCCGACGGGTCGGGTGATGACACAGCTCGTCGAACAGTGGGCGGCACTCGGACACGAGATACATGTGGTCACATCGTTGCCGTGGTATCGCTCGCATCGCGTCGAGCCAGGTTGGAACGGCCGTCTCATACGCCGTGAAACGACGACGTGGGGCAGCGTCATTCGCGTGCACCCGCTTACCTCGGCGAACAAGTCGAACCTCGTGGCTCGCGCAGTTGCGTTCGTCATCTTCAGCCTCATGGCTGGGTTCTGTGCTGCGACCATCACACGCAAGCGGGTTGACGCCGTGATTGCGATGTCGCCACCGCTCACGCTCGGCACCGTCGGCTGGCTCGCGGCACGCGTGCGGCGCACGCGCCTGGTCTTCAACGTGCAAGACATCTTCCCCGATGCCGTTGTTCGCACCGGGGCAATCACCAATCGCTTCGTCATCTCGTTTGCGAGTTGGCTCGAGCGATTCACCTATCGGCGGTCACATGCCGTGGTCGTCTTGTCTGATGACTTGTGTGCCAACGTGCGGGCAAAGCTCTCGGTGTCGCGTGCGTCGACTGTTCACGTCGTGCCGAACTTCGTCGATACGGTCGGCATCACACCCCGCGACCGACTGACGCCGTATCGAACCGAATTGGGTCTCGGCACCGAACCCGTCGTCATGTATGCCGGCAATGTCGGCTACTCGCAGGGTCTTGAAGCGTTGGTCGAAGTGGCGCGGCGCAACTCAAACATTTCGTTTGTCGTCAACGGTGACGGCGCAGCCCTCGCCGATCTGCGTGCGCAGGCTGCGGGGCTCGCCAATGTGCGCTTCAGTGGTTATCAGCCCGATGATCGCCTCGCAGAGGTACTGGCTACGGCTGATGTGCAGGTGGTGTCGTTGCGTGCGGGGTTGGCTGCCGTCAGTGTTCCGTCGAAGGTGTATTCGATTCTCGCCGCGGGCCGCGGTGTGGTCGCCGTCGTCGACCGCGAGAGCGAGATTGACCGACTTATCACCAGCGCCGGAGCCGGTATCGTCGTGGCACCCGGCGATATCGATGCTTTCGATGCAGCGATTCGCACACTTGCTCTCGACCCAACGCGCCGCCACGCCTGCGGAGTCGCAGGTCGTGCATTCATCGAACGCCACCCGTCGGCACGTGACGTAGCGCTGGCCTACGCGAACATCGTCGCCGATAGCATGAAGCGCTCGTGACGTCGTCAGCCAAAAAAATCGCCCGTCTCGCCGAAAAGAGCAAGACCCGCACGCCGCGCGGCATCAAGTTGCGTGGCGGCCTGCTGTTTCCATCCGTCATTGCGATCGTGCTCGTGCTCGGCTCTGCGCTTATCGGCTATGCGCGACAGACAATCGAAGACCGTTCGGCCGCTGACATCACGAATGCGACGTACTACCTCTCCTTCGGCGTATATGTCTGCGACACATGGATCGACTTGCCCGACACTGCAGTGCTCGACGACCTCGCTGAAGTTCGCGAAGGAGCCGCTCTCGTCAGCGGCAAACCTGGCGTAGTCGAGTGGCAGCCACAAATCTTGAGTGGCCAGCGTCGCGCCCGTGTCTCGGCAGTGCTCGACCTCTACGCGTTGAAGCTCACCGAGACCTCGCTCACGTTCCCAGCTTCGATCAATGATGGGGCAGTGCTCACCGAAGGCTCAGATGCGTGCGGTGGCAAAGGTGGCTCGCTCTTTGTCGATACATGGGATGTCGAAGGTGTCGACAACGAACGCAAGACGTCGATTGCCAACCTTGATTCAGTTCGTCTCGACGCCAATGGTCTCGCCGTCGCTCTCGTCTTTGCACCAGACGGCACCGAGGTGCCGCAGCCGCCCGCGGCTGGCGAAGTGGCGACGCTCGTCAACTCCGGCGAGTAGGCGAGACGCGGCATGTTCGCCGTCGTGCTCGTTGGTGGCTTCGGTACCCGTTTACGGCCGCTCACCAACGCGGTTCCCAAGCCGCTCTTGCCGCTCGGTCAGCGCACCATTCTCGAATGGATGATGGTGCACCTCGCGCGTGGGGGCGTCACCGATGCCGTCTTGGCACTCGGCTTCAAGCCCGAACCATTTCTGGCGGCGTTTCCAGACCGCACCTGTGCGGGCGTTCGACTGCACTTCGCCATCGAAGACTCGCCGCTCGACACCGCTGGTGCGATCGGCTTCGCCGCACGCTCAGTGGCGCTGCATGAACGCAACGAACCATTCATCGTCGCCAACGGCGACATCGTCACCGACTTGCGCATCGCCAATCTCGTCGCCGCGCACCAGAGAAATCGCACCGCTGGAGCCCTCGCCACGATCCACCTGACGCCGGTGACTGACCCGTCGCAATACGGAGTGGTGGAAACCACACCCGACGGTCTTGTCACCGGGTTCGTCGAAAAGCCTGCCCCTGGCACGACGGCGAGTCGCCATGTCAACGCCGGCACCTATGTGCTCGAGCCTGCGTCGCTTGCAGCGATGCCAGGTGATGGTCCGTTGTCGATCGAACGGGCGACGTTTCCGCACTTTGTGCAACAGCGAGCCTTGTTCGCACTGCAGACCAACGACTACTGGCTCGACGCTGGTCGACCTGAGTCGTATCTGCGGGCCAATCTTGATCTCATCAGCGGTGCCCGCATCGATCGCGACGATGCAGTGCACGCCTCGGCCGTGCTCGCGCCTGAGTGTGAAGTGCGCGACTCAGTGGTGGGTGCAGGCGCCCACATCGGCAATGGCGCGCGAGTCGTCGATTCGGTCATCGGCCCGCGTGCTGTGATCGGTGATGGGGCAGTCGTCGAGCGTTCGGTTGCCCTTGGTGATGTTGCGGCATCGCACGTGGTGCGCGACACGCTCATCGCGCCCGCCTGAGTTACGACGCGCGCTGCAGGGTGCTGCCGACCTCGCCGCCACTCGCGCCACAGGGTGCTGCTGACACGGCTGCCGACACCACCCCGCGATTGCTCTTCCTAGCGGAAGAGGTCTTCGTTCGCTGGGCGAACCAACTCGCGCACCGATGCATCACGAAACCACGTTGCGTCGGCTCCGCGCACGATGGCGACAGGGATGCCCGACGACTTTCCCATCACCAGTTCGGCAGCACTCGCGAGTTCGTCTGCCACGGCGACTTCGGTGACCTGCATCGTGCGCCCGAGTGCGTCAGGAGTGCCGCGCAGATCGACGACGCCAGCGATACCAGCCACGCCGATTGCTACATCGGTCAGTCCCTTGCGCCACGGTCGACCAAAGGTGTCGCTCACGATGACTCCGACTTCTACCCCGAGTCGTGCCCGAATGATGTCGCGAACGCGTCGCGCTGATCGGTCAGAGTCTTTCGGCAATAGTGCGGCCCGACCGCGTTGCACGTTGCTCAGGTCGACACCGTTGTTCGCGCAGATGAAACCGTGCTCAGTCTCGGTGATGATGAGGTCGCCACGGCGTCGCACGATGCGCACTGCCTCCGACTCAACGACCGCCTTGTGACTGAGCGGGTCGTCGGGGTCGACTTCCACGAGGCGTCCCTCGGCTTTGCTGACGATCTTCTGCGTTACGACGACCACATCTCGGTCGGCGAGCGGACCATTCGGTGCGCGGCGACACGCCTCGGCGATGAGTTCTCCGAGCTGGTCGCCGGGCACCACTTCGGGCAGGCCGACGACGCCCCAGGCTTCGAGACGGGTGCTCACGAGCCACCCCGCGTAGTGCCACCCCGCGCTACGCCAACGGTCGTCGCCGCCGACAACGTGACCTGCGCAAGATGTCGTGCTGCGACATCGTTGTTCATGATGGTGTTCGTCACGACACAGCGCATGCCGAGTTGCTCGATGTCTTGCGCCAATGCTGCGTCAACAGTGTCAATCACAAACGTGCCGCACACCTCGGCATAGATCCTCGCAACACCAAGAGCGGTCGCCTCGTGACCAAGCTCGCGCAACATGCGGTCAGCAGGCCCCTTCACTGCCGCGCCACCGATGATTGGCGATACCGCCACCACATCGTCGCGCCGCGCAGTGAGTATCTCGTCGACGCCACGCAGGGCACGAATCGGGGCGATCGATACCAGTGGGTTCGAGGGTGCGATGACAATCCGTTCGGCGTGTTGTAGAGCCGCAAGACCATTGGCGCGCGCCGTCGCTGCACCAACAAACTCGATTGAGCGAACTGCCACAGAATGTCGCAGTCGCACGAAGTATTCCTGAAACGAGATGGTCTCCCCGGCGCGATAGACGACACGGCTATCCAGCGAAGCATGATCCGCCAACACCACCTGAGTCGCCACTCGGTCGTCGCTCATCGGCATGACACGACACGGCACGCCCCATGCCTGCGCAACCTCGCCAGTCACCGCACTCGCAGATGCGCCCTCGGCTAGGCGTGCGGTGCGATACAGGTGCGTGGCGAGGTCGCGGTCACCCAGATTGAACCAGTGGTTTGGGGCAACACTGCCTGCTGGCCGGAGAGACGCATAGCGGGCGAGTGAAGCCATCGCGGTCCATGATTCGTCACGCAAGCCCCATCCACGCGTTGGGTCGATCGCATCAGCGAGCGTGTAAATCACCGTGTCGACATCTGGCGAAACATAGAGACCGTTGACGACTGCATCATCGCCGGTGTTGACAATCGCCGTGACATGAAGCGTTGAGTCGTGCAATCGCATGGCTCGCAACATGCGGGCCGCTCCTACGCCACCAGCCAAGACCACGGTCTCGCCACTTGGCGGGCGACTCACTGCATCGTCACCACTAGCCACCGTGCCGTTGCGCTTCACCGCATTGAGCGTACGAGAGCAGCTCGATGAGTGCTTCGTGCGACGACCATCTCCGACCTGCGCCGACCTGCGCAGGGCGCATGGGTAGCCTTGACACGGTGCCGCGCGCGCTCATCACCGGTATTACCGGCCAAGACGGTCAGCACCTTGCCGAGTTTCTGCACACCAAGGGCTACGAGGTCTACGGTCTCGTCAAAGGCCAGAACAACCCGAAGGTCGCGGCACTGCTCGCCGAGTTTCCGTTCATCAAGATCGTGCACGGCGACCTCACCGATTTCTCGAGCCTTGTCGCCGCTCTGCGTCAGGTTGAGCCCAATGAGGTGTACAACCTCGGTGCTATCTCGTTCGTTGCGATGTCGTTCACTCAGGCCGAGCTCACCTCGAACGTGACCGGTCTCGGAGTCTTGCGCATGCTCGAAGCGATTCGCCTCGTGGGCGGGGAGAAGAAGAATCCGATTCGCATGTATCAGGCATCTTCGTCAGAGATGTATGGCAAGGTGCGCGAGATTCCACAGACCGAGATGACGGCATTCCACCCGCGCTCGCCCTACGGCGTGGCCAAAGTGTTCGGCCACCACATGACGGTCAACTATCGCGAGTCGTACGGGCTCTTTGCCTGCTCAGGAATACTGTTCAATCATGAGGGCCCGCGCCGCGGCTACGAGTTCGTCACGCGCAAGATCAGCAGTTCGGTGGCGCGCATCAAGTTGGGTCTGCAAGACAAGTTGTTGCTCGGAAACTTGGCCGCCAAGCGCGACTGGGGCTATGCAGGCGACTACGTGAAAGCGATGTGGCTCATGCTGCAGCAGCCCATTGCCGACGACTATGTCATCGCCACTGGCGAGACCCATGGAATCACCGAGTTTTTGGAACTCGCGTTTGAGTGTGCCGGTCTCGGTGATTGGCGCAACTTTGTCGGTCAAGACGCCCAGTACTTCCGCCCGGCGGAAGTTGACCTGCTCGTCGGCGATGCCTCAAAGGCTGAGCGTCAACTGGGTTGGAAGCGCGAGGTCGACTTCCCCTCACTCGTCGAGATGATGGTGCGTCACGACCTCGACGTCGAAGCCAAACGCGCGAAGTAAGCACGCAGACCCACCGCAAACACGGCGAGTGCGACGAGCGCACTGGTAATCAGCGCTACTTCAACTCGCAGGTAGAGATCATCGCTCGACCACGCCGCAGTGGCGGCAAACGTGGCGAAACTCAACACCCAGCCGATAGCTACGAGCACGTGTCCCGACATCGACAACACCGATTGGGCGCACGCCTGTGCGAGCATGTACACCGCACTCGAAAATGCAAGCAGCGTGATGGTGCGTCGATCGATACCGCCCTCGTACACGAGTTCAAGCACCCATGGGCCGATCGCAAACGCTCCGACGACGCCGACGATGCCGACGCCGCCCACCAGCACGAAGAGCCGTTGTAACACCGCGCGAAACTCAGCTGCATCTCGAAGTGCTGCCAGACGAGTGAGACGTGGCAACATCGCAGCTTGCACCGCCTGAAAGAGAAAAAGCGGTACGCGCGCGAGCAACACCGCATTGGCAAAGCGAGTTACCTGTGCCGGATCACTGCTGGCGCCGAGAATGTCGACGGTCAATGGCCCGGCGTTGATGAGCGCCCCGGCAAAGAGGGTGCCTACGAGCAGCCAGCCGAGATTTGGGGCGAGTTCGCCCCACGTTGCCGGAGATCCGTCGTCGCTACGCACGCGTCCGGTGGCGAACACGGTGACGGCAATCGCGAGTGGCACGAGCGCGACCATCAGGGCATACGGCCCCACTCGGTCGATGCCGACGACAAGAAACGCACCAGCCAGCGCGACTCGCACGAGACCGTCGAGGGCGATCATCACGCTGTAGGTGCGAAACGACGCCAACCCTGAGCACATGCCGCGCGCCAGATGGAAGGGTGCGTAGCCAACCAGAGCAATCGCCAACGCAAGGGTGACCACCGCTGAACCTTCAAAGAGATCGTCAGTGAGTCGCGTGCTGGCCAACGCCACGCCCGCGACGAGCGCGACGGTGATACCCACGGCCATGGGCGCCACCTTTCGCAAGACGGGGCTGGCGCCATCTCCGAGGGCTCGCCGATGTGCGACGGCGCGGCTGACTTCTTGCTCGAGCGGCAGAAAGAACCCTGGCACGAGCGCATACATCACGAACCACAACGACACGATCGGCTTAAAGCCGTCTTGCCCTAGCGCTTCTTGCCCGAGGCGAAAGAAGACGTAAATCGAGAGGCCGCCAACGAGCAAGCCTGAGCCAATCGTCAGACTGCCGGTAGGCAGTGGCGAGCGCGCCGAGGCTTCGGCAGTGAGTGCGCCTTCTTCACCCGATGAAACGGGCGGTGGGGGAATGTCAGTCAAGCGAGCCGAGACTATCGCTCGGCCCGCTTGCCGAAGTTGACAGCGAACGTGGTGCTGAGTTAGGCGACGGGTGTCGTCTCAGCCGCGGCTGCAGTTTTACGACGATCGACCACCTTGCGCACGCGCTGGGTTGCTTCGCCACGCACTCGTACGACGGTGTCATTCGCTTCACGCAAGACGCGTTCGGCAGTGGCCTTCGCTTCGTCGCGCACGCGCGGTGCAACATCCTTCACGCGCTGCTCGATGTCGTAGCGGCGAGCGGTGGCCTTCTGGGTGGCAATCACGCCGAGGCCGACGGCGACATACGCAGCGTCGCGCGCAACTTTGGCGGCCGGAGCCACGGTCTTGCGCACATCGACGGTGGGAAGCGTCATCTTGCGGGGGTCAAACTTGCGCACGTCGAACTTGGTGAGATCGAGTGAACGCAGCGGGTTGGTGAACTGAATGGATGGCATGGTCGTCTCCTCTGATGAAGTGGTGCCCTCACGGTATTCCGCACTGCTAACTTTTGCAAGCACTACGCATGCAAAGGTATGTGGCATGCGTCATCGGTAGGCTGGGCCCGCGTGACGACCCCAGCGCAGGCGGCACCTCCAGCGCAGGCAGTTGACGCAGGCCGAGACCCGGCACTCGACCCAGGCCGAGCCGACGCACCTGACCTCGCTCGGGCGGCGACACCCGATC
>RGSV01000250.1 GCA_010025655.1 Acidimicrobiia bacterium | reverse complement strand
CGTGAATCAGCACTTCTTCGCTGCGCATGTAGGTGCTGAGTCGTGTCAGACCGGCTTCATCGACTTGGGTCGGAAACACTTCTTGCTCACCGAAACGAATCACGACGCGTTCTTGGCTGATGTCGGTGTACTGCGCGCACTTGCCGACGGCCATGGCCACGCGACCCCAGTTTGGGTCGGCACCGTGCACCGCAGTTTTGACGAGTGGTGAGTTGACGATGGCGCGCGCCACGGTTACCGCTTGCTCTTCGTCACGCGCGCTGTCGACGCACACTTCGATGATGCGTTCGGCACCTTCGCCGTCACGCGCGATCTGCTTGGTGAGCGAGAGCAACACGTCGTGCAATGCGGCGGCAAAGGCAGATGAGTCGACGGTGCCCGCCGCGCCACTCGCCAAACACACCGTGGTGTCGCTCGTCGAAGTGTCGGTGTCAATCGACACTCGGTTGAACGTGCGCTCGACGGTGCGACGGAAAACGACATCGAGTTCACCACGTGAGATGGCGGCGTCGGTGAAAATCAACGAGATATGTGTTGCCATGTCGGGCTCGATCATGCCGACGCCCTTGGCAACGCCAACGACTCGCGCCGACGAGCCGCGCACGGTCGCTTCGGCGATTTTTGGTCGGGTGTCGGTGGTCATGATGGCACGGGCCACGAGCGACGCGTCGGTGCCAGTGAGTTGAGTGGGTAGTGCAGCAATACCGCTTCGCACGCGATCCATCGGATACTGCCGACCGATGACTCCGGTTGAGGCAACGACGAGTTCGCTGTCGTTGCAGCCGATTCGGGCAGCCACCGCCGACACGAGCTCGCGGGCATTGCGCATGCCCTGGTCGCCGGTCGCAACGTTTGAGTTCTTCGACACCACCACCACGCCGCGCGTGCGACCGGCAGCGCCGAGTTCACGACTCAGCAGCACGCTGGCGCCGGCAAAGCGGCTCTTGGTGAACATCGCCGTGCCAGTCGTGCCCGAAGCGCCGAGCACGACGACGAAGTCGAGCGAGTCGTCTTTGATGCCGATGTTGGCGGTATGCGCGACGAAGCCAGCGGGAAGTGCGGTCATGCGTCGGCGACGAAGCCAGCGGGCAGTGAGATCACGAGAAATGCTTGGCGAGGTTCAGCAACGTCTTGCGCATCGAGACCTCATTGGTCGAGATCGCATTCATCAACCGCAGAAACCAATTGGCGCGATTGGTGGAATAGTCGAACTGTTCCGTCACCAACGTGCCACCTTCGACGGCGGTGAGCAAATAGCGCCACACGTGGCCACCGAAGTGACGCCAGCCAATTTGGCGAGCCTCGTCGAATTCAACGACGACATTGGTGATGCGATAGGGCACCCCAAGACGCATCGACATGCCGAACTTGGCGCCAAGTGAGAGACGGGCTGGTGCGTGCAGTTGTCCGCGCACCGAGCCCGAGCCGTCGATCACCGAGTGCATCTGCGGATTCGCGAGCACGTCGAACACCTGCTGAGGGGTCGCGGGCACGAACTGCGACACCGACACAATCTTGCGCGCAGGATCGTGGGCGGGGGTGCCTTGCGGTGCCTGGGAAGCGTTGGTCATGCGTTCAAGGCTACGCAAGTGCGCCGGCGACGAGTTCGCCACAGCGACGACCGGAGAACATCGCACCCTGCAACGAGCCTGTGTCGCGATGTTCACCGCACACGAAGACGCCGTTGCCCATGGCGAGGTTGCGCTTCGGTGAAAATGGAGGTCGTTGTTCGACACCAGCGTGGTCGATGCGATAGGTGCGCAGGTGTCGCCATGCGTCGACCTGTGATCCCCACCACATGCGCATCTGGTCGCGGGCCATCGCTTCGAGATCTCCTTCCACCACATCGGGCATCGCCGCCACCACGAGGTGTTGGCCAGCGGGTGCATAACTTGGTGCGACATTGCTCAGCACTGCAGCGTTGAGCACGGGGCCTTTGCCACTGCCGTCAAGCACCACGAGTTTTGCGTCAGTCGGCGCGCGATTCGCAGCGAAATACACCGCGCCAGC
>RGSV01000249.1 GCA_010025655.1 Acidimicrobiia bacterium | reverse complement strand
ATAAGACGATGCTGACCTGGCTATTCATCGGCGTCGCCCTCGCGTCGGCGGTGCGGTTGTTTTTCGGCATCGATACTTCGCAAACTGCTGACCACTCTTTGGGTCTCACCATCTCGCTGGTTGTCGTTGGTTTCGTCTCGGGAGTGCTCGCTGGGCTGCTTGGCATCGGCGGGGGAATCGTGATGGTGCCCGCCCTCATGTTGTTGGGTGGCATCAGCGCGGTGTTGGCCAAAGGCACATCGCTTGGGGCAATCGTGCCCACCAGCGTGATGGGCACGTGGCGCAACCGAAAGTCTGCGAATGTCGACGTGCGGGCAGGTGCCACGATCGGAATTGCAGGTGCCGCCACGGCGGTGGTCGGTGGGGTCATTGCCGAGGCCCTGCCCGAGCGCGCAGCTGCCGTTTCCTTTGCCGTTTTGATGGTGGCGGTGTGCGCCCGGCTCGCACTTGCAATGAGACAAAAAGCGTCTTAGTGTCTCAGGTGATGACGGTCACAGACCAGAGCCTGAACGACGCCATTCTCGACGCCACCAAGACGGCGATCGAGCGCTGGGGCGTTGAGCGTCTCACCATTAACGACGTGTGCGATGCGGCCAAGGTTTCACGCGCCACGTTGTATCGCGCGTTTCCCGGTGGCAAAGAAGTGCTACTCGAGGCATTGCGCGTGCGCGAGGCAGAAACGTTCTTCACCACGCTGCGTGCACACGCCGAAGGCGAAACAACTCTCGAAGACACCATCGTGCGCTGCATGGTGGTGGCCACCACCGAGTTGCGCAATGACCGCAACATTGCGCTCATGCTCGCCGCCGAACCAAACGAGGTGCTCTCGCAGTTCACGGTTGCTGGCGTGCCGCGCATCGTGCGGGTTGCCACCACCTTCCTCACGCCGCTGCTTGAGCCGTATCTCTCGCGCAAAGAAGCCGCCGAGCTTGTCGAGGTGCTAGCCCGAATGGTGATTAGTTACTTCCTCGCACCAAGTTCGCTCTACGACTTCACGAACCAAGATCACGCGCGGGCATTTGTGCGTGCTCACATCATTATCAACGAATCAATCAACCAAGGAGCAATGAAATGACCATCACCAACGCAGAAAACGAGGCCATCATCGGTCGCGCGTCAATCAACGACATCGAGGCAATTCTCTCGACGCCGATGGTCGACCCGAACGAGGTCGAGCACGTGGTGAAGAACAATGCCGACTCAATCTTCACGTGGGACTACTCGTTGGCCCGCCCGCAGTTGCGCAAGCTCTACGAGAAGGCCAAGACCGGCCAGTGGAATGGCACCACCGACCTGCCCTGGGCTACTGACGTTGACATCGAAAAGACCGTCGCCGCCGACCAGGCGCTCATCGGCAACGGCATTGACCCCAACTGGTACGCCGACACACCGCTCGCGAAGTGGGGCGACAAAGAGTGGCTCGAGTTCGGCATCCAGAGCCGCAAGTGGTCGCTGTCGCAGTTCCTCCACGGCGAGCAGGGTGCGCTCATCTGCACCGCGAAGATCACCGAGACCGTGCCGTGGTACGACGCCAAGTTGTACGCCAGCACCCAAGTGGTCGACGAAGCGCGCCACGTTGAAGTGTTCGCTCGCTACCTTGACGAGAAGTTGGGCGGCGGTTACCCGATCAACGCGCACCTCGAGATGTTGCTCGACGACATCATCAACGACTCACGTTGGGACTTCACCTACCTCGGCATGCAGATCATGGTCGAGGGTCTCGCACTCGCAGCCTTCGGTTACCTGCATCAGTTGACCAACGAGCCGCTGCTCAAGCAGTTGCTGCGCTACGTGATGAGCGACGAAGCCCGCCACGTGGCCTTCGGCGTGCTCAGCCTCAAAGAGGTGTACGACGGCATGAGCGACAAAGAGATCAAAGAGCGCCAAGAGTTCGCCTACGAGGCGAGCATTCGCATGCGCGACCGATTCCTCCAGCAAGAGGTGTGGCGTCACATGGGTGTCGACCCGAAGGTGGTCGTGCCGCTCATGGTGAACGACCCGGGCCGCAAGATGTTCCAG
>RGSV01000248.1 GCA_010025655.1 Acidimicrobiia bacterium | reverse complement strand
CACGCTGTGGGGCCGCAATACTTTGGCGGGCGCCTTCAATGTCGTCACCCGCAGTCCGAGTGGCGAAGCGGGCGGCTTCGACGGGCGAGCCGTGCTTGGCAAAGTGCGCGAGGTAGGCGCCAGCGAACGAGTCTCCGGCGCCGGTTGCATCGACGAGGTTGTTCGTGGCGGGCGGAACGATCGTCTGTGCACCGTCGTAGTGCACGAGCGCGCCGTCGGCGTCGAGTTTGAGAATGATGGTCGCACTTGGCAACTGCTCGGCAAGTGCCGACGCGATCTCAGCAGGTTCGTAAAGGCCCGTGAGTGCTCGACCCTCCTCGTAGTTGGGCAAGAACACTTTGATGCCGAGGTCTTTTACGTATGACCAGAACGTTGACACGCCCATGTCTTCAATCATCTGAAACGACGCCGGGTCGAACGAGATTGTCGAGCCGCCAGCGCGGGCGATTTCTGCGGCGAAGCGTCACCATGCAGCGGTCGATGCGGTCTCACCGGCTCGTTCTGCGAACCCGGCAAGAACTGCATGCAGCCATTAGCGAGGTTCGAGTCATCGACTGCCAACCAGCATGTGGCGGTGCGGCGGTCGGGGGTGTCGATCCAATAGGCCTGGTCTTGGTGCCACGCGAATACAGCATCGTTGCGAAAGGGCTGCTTGGCGAGCAGCTGGTCGAAGTCAATCACCATGCCGTCGCCGCACAACTGCTTTGCAATCGATGCCGCCCGACGCTCGAACAAGTTCCCCTGCAGAGATGGCAGATACTTGCGCGGCAACATCACATTGACGATCGCATAGTTGGCCGGGTCGGTACCGAACTCGCCGGTGGTCATGTCGTTGAAGTCACGACCCTCGACCGAGATGCGACGATCGAGAAACGCATCGTATGCATCGTCGATCACCTTCATTTCCGACTCCGACATCACGCCGCGTAGGTGCACGTATCCGTCGCGCTTGAACCGAGCGAGTTCGTCGGCCGACACGATGTATTCATCGCCGAGGCGACGTGCGCTGCCATCAGAGCTTGCCGCAGATTGGGCGGGTTTTGCCTTCGTCATGCTCGCTCATTCTCCCCCGGTGTGCGACCGTCGGGTGGCAGTCGCTCGCCGCGCGCGAGCGGAAAATACTTGTGGTGCCAGGCCCCAGTCACTTCATAGATTGCCGTACCGCGCTGGCCGTCGTTGGTTTCCACCAACATTTCGCTGAGGCCACCGCCGAGTGAATTCTGCTTGCCGGGGTTGAACGCGTCGTAGCGCTGCGCCCATCGACCCGTAGCTCGCACGTCGATGCGGCGACCGTTGTCGAGCACGAACGTGACGTCGCCGGCAAGGCCACGCACGCTTTCTCCGTGACGCTCGTACGACGCATGGTTGCCGGCAGCATCGAGCCACGCCAGATCGTGATGAAACTCGCGCACGGCAATCGGTTCGCCGCCATCACTCGGCGAGAGGCAGCCGTCGGTGTAGATGCGCGCACCATTCGGCAGCTCCCAACACCACACGGCAAGCATTCCTTCGGGCACGTGAATGGCGAGCCACATCCACATCGGACATCGGAAGTGCGTGCGAATACCCCACGAGTGGTCGCGCTGACCCCACCACTTGGTGATCGTGCGGGTCTCGCCGTTGTGGGTGACGGTGCCGTCATACCAGCCGCTCTGAAACATGTGCGACTGATCCCAGACCACCTCACTGCCGGCCTTCATCGTGCCGCGCCGCAGTTGATACGGCTGCACGCGCGCGGTGTAGGTGATGTCCATCGAGAGTGGCACCTTGCCGCCGGCCGCCACACTGCCAGGCGGCAAATCGCCTCCCGCCACTCGCAGGCGCACCTTCTTTCTCGGCTCAAGCACATCGATCTGCACGGGCCCCACCTGCCACACATCATGGTCGCCGTCGACATGGCGACACTCCGATCTTTGCGCGGCACGCCCGCCATGTCGACGGCGACCATGATGTGTGGCAGGTGGGGCCCGTGCAGATCGATGTGCTTGAGCCGAGAAAGAAGGTGCGCCTGCGAGTGGCGGG
>RGSV01000247.1 GCA_010025655.1 Acidimicrobiia bacterium | reverse complement strand
ACCCAGTTGCGCCAACGAGATTTGGTGCGCAGGCTCGTCGACGAGCGCGACTCGACGATGGTCATTGTGGCCGACGACGGTCGGCAAAGAAGCTGCGCACGAGCGGCTCGCTTCGATAGTCGGGGTCAAAGGCCGGCGAGTCGTACTTGGCGCAGAACTCTTCGGTGTACTCAAAATGCGGCGAGTCGCGAAATGCCTCACGCGCATTGCGATCGAGGCCGATGTGGTGCCAGAAGTAGTAGCCCTGAAAGATGCCGTGCTGGGCGACCATGAAATGATTGGCTTCGCTGGCAAACGGCTTCACCATCGTCGAGGCGATGTAGGGGTGGTTGTAGGGCGCCAGCGTGTCGCCAATGTCGTGCAACAGCGCGCATACGACGTATTCATCATCACGACCGTCGCGTTGCGCCCGCGTGGCCGTCTGCAACGAGTGCTCGAGGCGGGTCACCGGGAACCCACCATGATCGCTGGCGAGCAACCGCAAGAGATGCAAAGCGTTGTCGGCGACCATGTTCTGGGTGTCGGGCAGGTGATCCATGATGAGCGCCCAGTCTTCGCGAGTTGACTCTTGAAACGAGGTGAAGTTGGCGCGGGTCATGGCTCGGTGTGTAGCCAGATGGTATCTGCATCTGAGCGCGGGCTGAGACGCGAAGCGCAGACGACGACACGATTCCCGCGTTGCACGTAGCCCTTGTCGCGCGCGGCAGTCAGGGCGGCACCAATCGACACCTCGACGTCTGGGTCGCGCGCCGACACCACCGGGTACACGCCCCACGCCACCTTCAGTTTGCGGGCCGCCGTCTCGGTGGGTGTCGCAGCGATGATCGGCGCGTTCGGTCGACATGCCGCCAGCAGTCGCGCCGAGTACCCGGTGTAGGTAAGCGAAAGCAGACTGTCGGCGCCAATACGTCGAGCGAGCGAGCTGGCAGCCGCCGTCACCGCGGCGGTCTCGGGGTTTGCATCGGCAAAGACCACGGGCAGCGTCACGTCGCGCTCTGCGGCCTCGCAGATAGCGGCCATCACTTCGACGGCACGCACTGGGTTGGCGCCGACCGCCGTTTCACCCGACAGCATCACGGCGTCAAAGCCGTCGCGCACTGCCCCGGTGACGTCGGCGACCTCCGCTCGAGTCGCGCGAGTGGAGGTGATCATCGACTCGAGCATCTCGGTCGCACAGATTGAGGTGACACCATGGCGCAGTGCGGTTCGCGCGATCTTGTGTTGCGCGGCCGGAACCACTTGAAACGGCAGCTCCACACCCAGATCTCCACGAGCCGCCATCACACCGTCGCTCACACGGCAGATGTCGTCAATGCGCTCGAGTGCTTGCGGGCGCTCAATCTTGGCGAACACTTGTGCCGTTGGCCCGACAATCCCGCGTACTTCATCAATGTCGCTCGGTCGTTGCACGAAGGACACGGCGACGATCTCCACATTCTCTTTCTTCACCACTTCCAGATCTGCCCTGTCTTTGTCTGACAGCACACTGCCGCCCACCTCGGTATCAGGAAGATTCACACCCTTCTTGGTGCGCAGGTTGCCGCCGCGTACGACTCGCACCACAAGATGGTCAGCACCAATCGATTCCATGGTGGCTTCGAGGCGGCCATCGTCGAGTAGCAGCCGTTGGCCAACTGCCAGGCCACCTGCAACCCCGCCGCGTGATTCGGGTAGGCCTAGCTCGACGAAACTAAAGCGCTCGGTCGTGCCGTCACGCAACTCGCGTGGTTCACCGCTGTAACGCAGTTTTGGTCCCTGAATATCGACGAGCACACCCACGTCAGATCGCGTCGCGCGGATCAGCGCAATGCGTTCACGCAACTCTGCGGTGGTCACATGCGAGCAGTTAATGCGCAAGACGTCTGCACCAGCCTGCACCAGGGCATTGATCATCTCGGGGGACGCCGTGGCTGGCCCGAGCGTGGCGATCACCTTGGTCTTACGCATCGCACCCGAGCTTCTCCGGCATGACGTTCAGTCTCGCCGTTTTTTGGTGTCGAAGGGGGGACTTGAACCCCCACG
>RGSV01000246.1 GCA_010025655.1 Acidimicrobiia bacterium | reverse complement strand
CATTCTCGCTGATTCGCCGTTTACGCGAATTTCTGCCAACGCAGTGCCATCGGGCTACCTCGCCGCAATGGGGCTTGCCTCGACTACCGGCACGTCGCTTTATGACCACCCAAGTGGGCTTGCCTCGAATGGCACCAATCTCGTGCTCGTAGATCGCGGCAACAATCGACTGCTCGTGTGGAACACCGCACCGACATCGTCGTCAAGCCTGCCCGATTTCGTGCTGTGTCAGCCTTCGACGACTTCCACGGCAAGTGGTTCAGGTTTGGCTCAGTGCAACTGGCCGAGTGATGCGGTCGTGACGCGCGACGGAAAGTTGCTTGTCGCTGACTCTGACAACCATCGAATTCTTGTGTGGACTACATTTCCGACTGCGACTGGTCAGGCTGCGAACTTTGCTATTGACCTCGGAGCCGATGCATGGCCGTGGGGGGTGTGGTCTGACGGCACCAAGGTGGCTGCCACGCTGACGAGCCGCGGGCAATTGAAAATTTGGAATTCGTTTCCGACCACGGGCAGCGAACCTGCCGACATCACGATCTCTGGCAACACGTCGAACTGTCTCGGAACTCCGCGTGGCATCGTGAGTAACGGCACAGCAATTTTGACCGGCGATCACAACGGCAAGTGCGCCAATAATTCAGTGGCGCACGTCTTTGCATCGTGGCCGACATCGTCGGCAGCGGTGCCGAATTATGACATCGTCCCTGATGATGCAAACTACGCCTGGCCGCACGGTGCCTTTGACTCATCGAGCGGCAAGTTGTATCTGTTGTCGAAGAAGCTGGTGGAATACCCGAGCGCACCGGCATCGATGCCGACCGGCACGCCGATTGCGACAACCACCAGCTTCGAGGGTGGCGACGGTGGTGATGTCGAAATCGTCAATGGCTACACCTATGTCACGGAATACAACGGCAACCGGCTCGCCGTCTTCAAGGGAATTCCCACCGCAACCGCAAAGCCGAACTTTTATCTCGGCTCACCTGGTGAAGACTCGACAGGAACACCAGTGAACACATTGCTCACGAATTATCTCGTGACTAACCCCCAGGTGGCGACGCTCGGTGGCGCAATGGCTATCTCGAGCGACTTTGACCGCAAGCTCTACGTCTGGAAGAAAATTCCCGCCACCGATGGCGCGAAACCCGACCTGGTGTGGAAAACCCAAAACCAGAATGACTCAAACCCTCTTCGTGCAATGGATTTTCAACCCGATTCCAATGCCGCGACGACGGCGGCTGACGGCCGGCCGTTGTTTGCACTTGCGGGAGAAAAGACCTTCGTCGTGTGGCGCTCGATCCCGACTGCCACCACCGACAGCCCGGTGCTGAACATTAAAGACTCCATCGGCAACGTCACTTTCGGCGGAAAACTACGAGTCGCCGCCGATAACAAGTACTTCTACCTGCTCGACGGTGAGAAGAAGGTGATTTACGTATGGGCCGGACTTCCTGCCGACAAGAACGACAGCCCTGACTTCACCATCAGTGCGACAGTCGACCGGATTCGATCGGATGGCACGTGGCTGATCGGCACCAGCCTCTATGCATCACCGAACATTCTGGTGTGGCCCGTCTCGTCGTTGAGTCAGAACGTTGCGCCCACCGGCACGGTTGGCTTCCGCATGAACCTTCCGCAAGATGCACTCGTCGCCAACGGCGTTCTTTATGTTGCTGATACTGGCTTTCACCGAGTGCTCGTCTGGAACAGCATCTCCGCAGCGTTGGCGGGCGCGTCACCCGATGCCTATCTCGGCGCAGTGTCGTCGACCGACGTTTCGCCCGCGCACTCTGCCACCGACCTGCGTTGGGCGGCATCGCTGTGGGTGGCGAACGGCTATCTCTGGGTGGGCGAGCGCAAGTTCGGTCACCGCGTGTTGAGATACGCGTTGAGCTGACATTCGTAGACTTGCCTTCTCGCAATCGTGCGTTTGCCGCACGAACGCTGCGGGCGCTTAGCTCAGTTGGTTAGAGCATCTCCCTTACAAGGAGAGGGTCGGGGGTTCGAGTCCCTCAGCGCCCACCAT
>RGSV01000245.1 GCA_010025655.1 Acidimicrobiia bacterium | reverse complement strand
TTGCGCTGCAACATTGACGTAGAGCCCAGTTGCGTGCGCACGATGAGATCGATGGCGTGCTTCAGCAGCTCGTCGTCGTCTTCGTCGCCGGTGGTGCCACCAGGCAACTCGCCAGCACCCTCTGCACTGCCGCCACCCTCGATGCCCGATACGTATGCCACCTCGGGCGACTGGCGCTTCCAATGGGCCACGATGTTGCGAACTTCGTTCTCCCCCACCCACGCCGACTGCACGCGCTGGGCCACGCTCGTGTTGCCGGGCAGCATGAGCAAGTCGCCCTTGCCGACGAGTTTTTCAGCACCGGGCTGATCCAAGATCACGCGGCTGTCGGTGAGGCTTGACACCGCAAACGCCATGCGAGCGGGAATGTTGGCCTTGATCACGCCGGTAATCACGTTGACGCTCGGACGCTGCGTAGCGACGATGAGGTGGATGCCGACCGCGCGCGCCTTCTGCGCGATGCGGGTGATGCACTCTTCCACGTCACGCGCTGCGACCATCATCAAGTCGTTCAACTCATCAACCACCACGACGATGTAGGGCATGCGCTCGAACTTCTTCGTCGCCTCGACTGCGGTGTCATCGGCTTGGTTCAGTTCGCCGCGGTCGTAGGCGGCGTTGTAACCGGTGATGTCGCGGAAGCCCGCCTCGACGAGCACGTCGTAGCGACGCTCCATTTCTTTTACGGCCCAGCCGAGTGCGTTGGCGGCCTTCTTCGGCACGGTGACGGGCTGTGTCAGCAAGTGCGGCAATCCGGCGTATTGCCCCATTTCGACCTGCTTCGGGTCAATCAGGATGAGCTTCACCTGCTCGGGTGTCGTTCGCATCAACAATGTGGTGATGAGACAGTTGAGCACGCTCGACTTACCTGCACCCGTCGCGCCTGCAATAAGAAGGTGTGGCGTGGTCGAGATGTTGAGGAACACAGGTCGACCTGCGATGTCTTTGCCGACACCCACCTCAAGGGGGTGCTGCGCCGACTTCGACTCGGGTGCGGTGAGCAAGTCGCCAAGCGACACGAGGTCGCGCGAATCGTTGGGCACCTCAATGCCAATTGCCGAGCGACCAGGGATCGGCGCCAGGATACGCACGTCGACCGCCGCCATCGCATACGCGATGTCTTTTGACAACGAGGTAATTCGTGCGACCTTGACGCCTTCGCCGAGCTCGAGTTCGTAGCGAGTGACCGTCGGGCCACGCGTGAATCCGACCAACTTCGTGTCAACGCCGTGCGACGACAGTGCTGCAACCAAGGCATCGCCGCGCTCGGCGACGGCGTCTTCGTTGGCGCGCTTGTTGCTGGTGAGCGCGAGCAGGTCGAGCGGCGGAAGATTCCACGATGACGGCTGTGCGCCGGGGCCGAGCGGCATCTGTTGTTGCTCGCCCTTCACGGGCTTACCCGACGACGGCTTGGGGCTCGCCTCAGGCTGGGGCTTCACCACGCGCAGTCGCGGCTTGCGTGGTTTGCGCTCGGGTTGTTGGTCTTCGCCGTCACCGGTCGACTCACCGTCTTGATCGTCGCCGTCGCGAGCGTGGTCGTAGATGTCACCGCGTGCTGCTGCCTCTTCGTGTTCACGGCGAGCTGCATCGAGGTCGTCGACGCCAGCGACGATGCCGGCATCAGTCTCGATATCAAAAGGCTCGTCGCTGCCTTCGCGGTAGCGGCGGGCAGCGTCGTCCATCTTCCTCAAGATCGCGATAATCGAACGCCATAAATCGGGTAGCGACTTGGCCGAAGCAAGCATGAGGCCCAACACGATGGTCGGCATCAGAATCACCACGGCGCCCACCGGCGAGAGCGACGACTCGAGTGGCTCGCCCACCAACCAGCCGAGCCATCCGCCCGCACCTTCGAGCGCGCCGAGCGACACGGTGAGTTCGTTGGCCGCAAGAAACACGTGCATCACACCGAGCAGGGCAACCGACACGACGAGCCAGCCGAAAGTCAGGCGCACGCGGTGCTCGATGCTCACTCGCTTGAGCAGTGCCACGCCGAGACCCAGGCAGACAACAGGTAATACGTATCGACCAAGGCCGAC
>RGSV01000244.1 GCA_010025655.1 Acidimicrobiia bacterium | reverse complement strand
GGTTTGCCGGCCCACCCGGCAGGTAATACATCGTTGATCAACACCGTGGCCCCCTGCGCACGAGCAAGGTTTGCCGTCTCGTCAACTGAACCATCGTCGACGATGATGAGTTCGTCGCCGGGATGAAGCGCAGCCGCGAGGGAAGTCATGAGGTGCGGCAGGTTGGCTGCTTCGTTGCGACACGGCACGATGACGCTCACCTGCGGGCGTGATGTGGTCGCAGGTGGCGATGCATCTAATGACGATGCACTTGGTCGCATCACGGTGGGCAGTGACTTCGCACGCAGCCACAACCACCAGCCGGCCGACCATCCGACAACAAAGATCGCCGTTGAGGCAAGGCTGGGCGACCAGTCGATCACGCCGAAGCTGTGCTGCGTAGTTCGACGAGAGCCGCCGTTGTCGCACCGACGGTTTCGCGGATCACCACGCGCTCGCCCAACTCATGCACCGCCACCTGCATCTCGGCACCCGACTCAACCGAAAGGTGATGCTCGACGATGGCGCGCAGTGGTGCTCGATGATCTCGGTGGGCGCCGAGGTATTCCTCGAGTGGCTCCCAATACACCGCGTTGTTGAGATGACCGACCGCGTCAAAGTCGCTGAAGCGCAGCTGCCATGCACCAAGGTCGCGCGCAGTATCGCTCGCCGGCAACCCACGTCCGACCAACAGGCGCGCCGACACCTTGCGATTGTTCGCGGCGGTGCCGATGCTCTGGCGGAACGACTCACTGAGCGCCAACGGCTTCAATGTCTGCAGATCCACACGCACCCAGAGCGTTGCGGCCTCAATGATGGATTGGGCATTACTTGGGTCGTTGCCGAGCATCGAGATGCGTGTGCGCCGCTCGGCCCAGTGTGAGCCGATACCCCCGCACCACGTCTGTAACTGCAAGGTGTCGAGATACGTCGCGAACTGGTGCACAAACACGTCAGTGCGCCGCACGACCCAACCATGCGGGTCGTCGTAGTTGCCGTCAAGTGCATCGTCGGTGGCGATGTCTTGCAGATAGCGCGCGACAGCATCGAGGCGCAGTCGCCCACGTGGTGTGACATCACCCAGGCGTACCTTGCGCGTCGTAGTAAACACCCGACCCGAGGTGGGAAACGGGGCGAAGTCTGCGCCGAAGGTGTCGGTCACGGTGTCGTGTAACGGATGCGACACGCTGAAGACGCTACCGAATGAAGTTGTCGTGGGTAGCCTCGCTCTCGTGCGCGCGCGTTCGTCGTTGCTCACCACCGTCGCCGCCGTTCTACTGATCTCAGTGGCCGGTGGCTGGTGGTGGTCGCGTTCTACTGATGAGACCTATGAACTCGATGCAACGGCTGGCAGCATTGCGCTGAACAAAATCGCCGAGGGTTCGGTGTTCGCCACTGTCGATCTGCAAACGGCAACCGGAGCACGCGTGTCGACTGACACCCTCATCGGCCGGCCACTCGTCGTGAACTTCTGGTTCTCGACCTGTGAGCCGTGTCGACGCGAATTTCCCGTGTTGGTCGATGCACACGAGTTACACGGTGAGCGCATTCGCTTTATCGGTGTCAACTTGAGTGATTCTGCCGAGGTGGCGGCAGCGTTCACCGCTCAATTTGATGCCACCTTCGAGACGTTTTTTGATCGTGATGGTCGCCTGACAAGTGCGCTCGGTGTGGCGACGGCACCCGTCACGATGCTGGTTGACGAGGGAGGAGTGGTGCGACGCCAACTTACCGGTGAGATTACTGCCGCATCGCTGGCGACGGCGATTCGTGAGGTGTTTCCGTCGTGATCAAACTCGCCTTCATCGAGGGAGACTTCGCCTACTCACTACTGCTCGGCATGCTGGCTGCGGTCAACCCGTGTGGGTTCGTGTTGCTCCCCACCTATCTCATCGCCTATCTCTGCGTCGCCGACGAAAGCCCCACGCATGTGCGGGTGCGCCGCGCACTCACGGTCGGCGGCTCGGTATCGCTCGGGTTCCTCGGGGTGTTTCTTGTCGTCGGTGTCGTCTCACGCTTCTTCACCGCATGGATCGAGATGAATGCGAAATACGCCGCACTCATCATCGGCATCGCCCTCATCGTGCTCGG
>RGSV01000243.1 GCA_010025655.1 Acidimicrobiia bacterium | reverse complement strand
CAGGCGTGACCTTCAGCGGGTTGACCCACACCACGCGATGCGCCACTCGCGCGAGTCGGTGCATCTGTTCGCCGAGCATTTCGGGGTTGCCGCGATCCCAACCGTCTGAGAGCACCACGACGATGGCGCCACGCGCCAAACCACGCACACCCCAGCGGTCGTTGAAGTTGCGCAGACACTCGCCGATGCGTGTGCCGCCGCTCCAGTCGGCAACCTGGCGCGACGCACGCTCGAGTGCTTTGTCGGGGTCGCGATGAGTGAGTTCACGCGTCACCCGCGTCAACCGCGTGCCGAGCGTGAAGGCTTCGACGCGCTGGCGGCCGACCATCGCCGCGTGCATGAAGCGCAAGAAGGCACGTGCGTATGGCTCCATTGAGCCCGACACGTCGAGCAATACCACGAGACGACGCAGCTTTTCGCTCGGCTCGCGCCACTCGCGACGCACGGGCTCACCGAGATGGGCAAAAGAACTGCGCACGGTGCGACGCACGTCAACCCTGGCCGTGCGGGTGCGCGACGGGCTCAGTCGTTGCGATTGACGTGGCGAACCCGCGAAGCGCAATCGGGCCATCAACCGCTGGGCTTCGGCGAGTTCGTCGGTGGTGTAATCGGCAAAGTCTTTGCTGCGCAGTGTTTCGGTGGCGGAAAATCGCAGCGTCACGGCAGGGTCGTCGTTCGCCTCACCACTGCCGTCGCCATCTTCCGCATCGACGGCGAGTGTCAGCGATTCTGCTCCGATGGTCTCAGGGTCATCACCGGCCGAGAGGCGCTCCCAAAACACGGCGAATGCCACGTTGAACGCTTCGCGGTCTTCGGGTCGGCGTACGAGGGCAGAGTGCGCCGCCCAATACACACGATTGCGGTCGGTGATGCCGACGGCATCGAGACACTGCACGAAGGTGACCACCGAGTCGAGTGGCACGCGCATGCCTGCACCACGCAGCACCCGCCCGAAGGCGACTGCCATGCGTTCGGCGGTCATCCGTGCAACGTGCTGCGCTCGAAGGCGTGCTTGATGAGCTCAGCAACGCCCTGATCGGTGACACGCTCATGGTCTTCGCGATACTTGAGCACCGTGCCCAGCGTGGCGCGCACCGTGGCTTCGTCGAGCTGCGTCACCCCGAGCGTGCCCAATGCGGTGGCCCAGTCGATGGTTTCGGCGACACCTGGTGGCTTGTACAACTGCATGCTGCGCAGCCGCTCGACCGCACCGGCAACTTGACGGGCCAGTCGCTCGTGCACCTGCGGCACCCGCAGTCGCACGATGTCGACCTCGCGCTCGAAGCCGGGGTGCTCGACCCAGTGATACAGACAGCGACGCTTGAGGGCGTCGTGCAGGTCTCTCGTGCGGTTCGACGTGAGCACCACGACGGGAATCTCGTTGGCGCGATACGTGCCGATCTCAGGCACGGTGATCTGGAAGTCAGACAACACCTCGAGCAAGTAGGCCTCGAACTCGTCGTCAGCGCGATCGATTTCGTCGACCAACAGCACGGGCGCGGCCCCGTTGCGAGGCTCAATGGCCCGCAGTAGTGCACGACGCACCAAGAAACGCTCGTCGTACAACTCGCTCTCGAGTCGCGCGGTGTCTTTGCCCGCCGCTTCGCCACTCGCTTCTGCAGCACGCAGGTGCAAGAGCTGGCGGGAATAGTCCCAGTCGTACACCGCCTGGCTCGCATCGATGCCCTCGTAACACTGCAGACGGATCAGTTCGCTACCGCGCAGAGTGGCCAACACTTTGGCTAGTTCGGTCTTGCCGACTCCGGCTTCGCCTTCAAGTAACAGTGGTCGTTTCAGCGACAACGAGAGGAAGACCGCTGTGGCAAGCCCTTCGTCGGCGAGATAGCCCGCCTGGGCGAGCGCGTCGCGCACCTGCTGCACTGATGCCAACGATGCTCGCGCTGCCGCCACGGCCTCAGCCTACGAAGGTGTGCACTACCGTCAGTTGCCGTGGACCTCGGAATTTCTGGGCGTACTGCCGCTGTCGCTGCCGGCACCGCTGGCCTCGGATTTGCCTCGGCCAAGGCGTTGGTCGATGCCGGAGTGCGAGTGGTGATTTGCGGTCGGGGA
>RGSV01000242.1 GCA_010025655.1 Acidimicrobiia bacterium | reverse complement strand
TCGACACCACGCTGATGATGAGTCCGCCAAAGAAGGCGGGCCAAAACCCTGATACCTCGAGCGAGTCACTTAGGTCACCCACGAGCATCAGCATCCATGCATTCACGACGATGCTGAAAGCGCCGAGCGTGAGAATCAGTGCGGGAAACGCGACGAGGCGTATCAGGTTGCCGACGATGGCGTTGGCGAGTCCGAACAGTGCTGCTACCCAGAGGTGACTGACGAAGCCACCCGAGATGTCAATACCGCCGATAACGAGGTCAGCCAGCCACACCGAAAACGTGAGCAGCAGCCATCGCACGAAGAGGTTCACTGCGAGCCGTCTGTCATCGGTGATGCCACAAACATCGGAATTCTTCGCGAGGTCTTGTCTTTGTATATCGCGTATTGCGGAAACACCGCCACCGCGCGCTGCCACCAGACGTCATACTCTGCGCCTTCGACCAACCGCACTCGCGCGAAGAATGGCTCGGTGCCATCTTGCACGGTGACTTCGTCAGGATGCGCGACGAGGTTCTGATACCAGTCGGGGTTGTCTGGCGCACCGCCTTTTGATGCCACGAGCGCATACTCGCCAGCATGCTCAACCCGCATCAGCGCGATCTTGCGAACGTTGCCCGACTTCGCACCACGCATCGCAACGATGATCACAGGGATGCCCGTATCACGCAGGGTGGATCCTTCTCGACCACCAGTGCGCTCATACAACGCAATCTGCTCACGAACCCATTCAAGAGTGCTCGGCACATAGGTTCCGGCGAGCTGTGCCACTGCCCAAACCTAGTAGGCAGAGAATTACGCTCGTACGCATGAAGCAGAGTCGCGAATCGGTGCACACACTGGTGGTAGCTCGGCTTCGCGAGAGCAAGTTGCTGTATACCCAGGGCCGCCGTCAACTTGTCGATCTGCTACTCGACTTCGCACGACCTGTCAGCGTGGCTGAGATGTTAAAACGAAAGTCTCGTCTCACTCAAAGTTCGTTGTATCGCAATCTGACCGACTTAGAGGCCGAAGGAGTCGTGCGTCGTGTCGCGGGCAATGACAGTGTCGTGCGCTACGAGCTCGACGAAGAGCTGATAGGTCACCACCATCATCTGGTGTGCGTGAAGTGCGGCTATGTCGACGACTTCGTCGTGTCAGACGCAACCGAGCGCGCGATCGACGCAGCCCTCACTCAAGCCGCTCGCAAATCAAAATTTACCGCCAAGGGTCATCGGCTCGATGTGCTCGGGCTATGTGTGCGGTGCACGACAGCGCGTTGAGGAGGCATCAACACAACATGCGCCTCGCTGATGCACGACTACTCAGTTTCGACTGCTACGGCACACTCATCGATTGGGAGTTCGGCATCACAGACACCGTCACCCGACTCGCTACACCTCACGGCGTGCAGCCGACCGAGCTGGAGATTCTCTCACTTTTTGCCGCACATGAAACCAAAGTGCAAGACGCCAACCCGAGTTGGACGTATCCCGTCATCTTGCAAGAGACCTGGCGACGCATGGCGACAAGTCTCGGGTTGCCCGACCCGACTTCCCGACCAGAACAGTGCGAGATTGATGCCCAAACGTTCGCGGCATCAGTGCCGAACTGGCCGGCATTTGGCGACAGCCGCGACGCCCTCGTCGCCTTGCAGTCACGGTGCAAGTTGGTGATTCTCTCCAACGTCGACAACGCGAGTTTCGCTGGTTCCAACGCGCGCCTTGGCGTCACCTTTGACGCGATTCTCACTGCGCAAGACATCGGTTCATATAAACCAGATCTGCATAATTTTCAGGTATTGCTCGATAAGGCCGCGTCGATGGGCGTGACTCCCGACCAACATCTGCACGTGGCACAAAGTTTGTTTCATGACCATGTTCCTGCCCAGGCAGTAGGTCTGCGTACGGTGTGGATCAATCGCTACGGAGCCAAGCGAGCCGCCGCTGGTTCACTCGGGGCCACGCCGGCTGCCGCGCCAGTGACGCCACACTGGGAGTTCGCAACCCTCCGCGACTTCGCCGAAGCGTTGGTTGCAGACCACACAGCGAGTGACTGAGGTCGGCGCGTTTTCGCGCAGTCACCGTCGCGCTACTGCGGCCGCAGTAG
>RGSV01000241.1 GCA_010025655.1 Acidimicrobiia bacterium | reverse complement strand
CTTGGCGCGCAGAGCATCATCAGAGAGCGCCGCTGTCGAGGCTTCGAGGGCGTTGACCTCGGGCACGATGCCCGCCAGGGCCTTGACTTTCTTGCCCTCACCAGCCCGCAGAATGCGATCGAGCATTGCCATGAGAGAACTCAGCCTACCTTTGGGCGACTCGGTGACTGGCGAGTACGTCGCAACGGAACATGCGCCACCACCGCACAACGCACCTCACGTGCGCCAGCTGCACGCAGGGCTGTGGTTGCGCGATGTAGCGACGTGCCAGTCGTCATCACATCGTCAACGAGCAGTACTCGTCGCCCACGCACGACTCGCGGATGCGCGACATACTGCGGGCCGACACGACGTTGTGCTTCGGTTTGGCCGGTCTGCGAACGCGAGCCAGCTCGCCGCAACGCCCGCCGACGCGCGACGCGCAGCGTGCGCGCGACTCCACCAGCAACGATGGCGGCTTGATCGTGACCACGCAGACGTATTCGAGTGGTGGTCGTCGGCACCCAGGTGACCACATCGGCACGCCAATCGCCCTGCAGCGTGCGCAGACGTCGCCCGAGCAAGACCCCAAGACGTGCAGAGATCCAGCGACGATTGCGAAACTTCATTGCGTGAATCGCACGACGCAACTCACCTCGATACACACCCAGCGAGACGAGATCGGTGAGCGATAGACCGTCGCCGACGTGCGCCAGTCGCTCGATGTCGGCCTGCGTGAAGTACGGTAGCGAAGTGGCTGGTGGCGGATCGACGCCAGTTCCACCGATGTCAACTGATCGATTGGTTGAACGCATCACCCGTTGTGTGACTGGCCTTGCACTTTTCGGCACCGGAATCTCTCTGCAGATTGACGCGCGCATCGGCGTGCCACCGTGGGACGTCTTCCACCAAGGTGTTGCTGCACGCCTCGACCGCAGCATCGGCACGGTCATCATCGCAACAGGTGCACTCTTGCTGTTGTTGTGGATTCCCTTGCGCCAAAAGCCAGGTCTTGGCACGCTGCTGAACGCGTTGGAAATCGGTTTGGTTGCCAACCTCGTGCTCGCATGGCTACCCGAACCCGAGTCGCTCGTCGTGCGCGTGCCGATGATGCTCGGGGGCATCATCGTGACCGGGCTTGGTTCAGCCGTCTACATCGGCAGTGGCTTGGGCCCTGGCCCGCGCGACGGATTAATGACCGGGCTCGCAGCGCGCGGCATGCAGATTCGCGTTGCGCGCACCGGCATCGAGTTGATCGTGCTCGTGGTGGGCTGGTTGCTCGGCGGTCAGGTCGGCGTGGGCACGGTGGCGTTTGCGGTGCTCATTGGGCCGATCGTGCAGCGGTTGCTGCCGCGATTCGTGATGCGAGCGCGCGACGCGGGGTGACCGCGCGCGACGCGAGTTAGTAGCGGTAGTGCTCCGGCTTGAACGGCCCCTTCGGGTCGAGGTCGAGATACTCGGCTTGACCGTCGGTGAGCTTGGTCAACTTCGCACCGAGTGCGCCGAGGTGTAGTGACGCCACCTTTTCGTCGAGGTGCTTGGGCAACACATACACGCCAATCGGATACTTCGCGACATTGTTAAACAGCTCAATCTGCGCGATCACTTGATTGGAGAACGAACAACTCATCACAAAACTCGGGTGGCCAGTGGCGCAACCGAGGTTGACCAGTCGGCCTTCGGCAAGCACGATCACCGCGTGACCGTCAGGGAAGGTCCACAAATCGGTGCCCGGCTTCAGTTCGTCGCGCTTGGCGCCACTACGAGCCAGACCCGCCATGTCAATTTCGTTGTCAAAGTGGCCGATGTTGCACACGATGGCGTTGTGCTTCATCTTCGCCATGTCGTCGACGGTGATGATCATCTCGTTGCCGGTTGCGGTGACGAAAATGTCGGCGATGCTGACGACGGCGTCGAGCACGTCGACTTGGTAGCCCTCCATCGTTGCCTGCAGCGCGTTGATCGGGTCGATCTCGGTCACGATGACGCGCGCACCCTGGCCACGCAAACTCTGCGCACAACCTTTGCCCACGTCGCCGTAGCCGCAAACCACCGCCACCTTGCCGGCAATCATCACGTCGGTGGCGCGGTTGATGGCGTCAATCAGCGAGTGACGACAG
>RGSV01000025.1 GCA_010025655.1 Acidimicrobiia bacterium | reverse complement strand
GGCGCCATGCGCACCCACTCCAACTCGCGTTGCAATGTGCGGCGACGAGCTTCATTTGATTTTTCTTCTTGGGCAAGACGCTCTTGTTTTTGTTCGAGCCAACTTGAGTAGTTGCCCGAGAACGGAATGCCACGACCACGGTCAAGTTCGAGAATCCACTTCGCAACGTTGTCGAGGAAGTAGCGGTCGTGGGTGATCGCAATCACCGTGCCCGAATATTCCTGCAAGAAGCGCTCGAGCCAATCGACGCTTTCGGCGTCGAGGTGGTTGGTTGGTTCGTCGAGCAACAACAAGTCGGGACGCGAGAGCAGCAGCCGGCACAAGGCAACGCGGCGACGCTCACCACCCGACAACTTGGTGACGTCAGCATCATTCGGAGGGCAACGCAACGCATCCATCGCGATTTCGACGTTGCGCTCGAGGCTCCACGCATCGGCGGCGGCGATCTTGGCTTCGAGTTCGGCTTGACGCGCACCAACTTTTTCAAAGTCGGCGTCGGGCTCACCCCACATTGCGGTGACCTTTTCGTAGTCGGCCAGCAAGTCGCGAATCGGCGCGACGCCATCCATCACGTTGCCGAGCACGTCTTTCTTTGGGTCGAGTTGCGGCTCTTGCGCCAACAGTCCCACGCTGAACCCCGGCGTGAGGCGCGCTTCGCCCGAGTAGCCGTCGTCGAGGCCCGCCATGATCTTGAGCAGGCTCGATTTGCCGCTGCCATTGGCCCCAAGCACACCGATCTTGGCGCCGGGGTAAAACGAGAGCGAGATGTCTGCCAGCACCTGACGGTCGGGTGGGTAGAAGCGCCCGAGTTTGTAACAGGTGTAGATGAATTCGGCAGTCACCGCCGTACAACCTAGTTTCCGCTACCTTCGATGGACGAGCGACGTTCGTCGCTTGAGCCACGAATCACGACTGGGAGGTCATGGTGGAACTGTTCTCAGGGGATTACTTCCTCAACTTCTTCATGCGCTATTTGCATGTTCTGGTCGGTATTGCGTGGATCGGACTGCTCTATTACTTCAACCTCGTGCAGGTGCCCGCACTCGCGTCGTACGGCGACGAGGCCAAGGCCCGCAACATCACGCTCGACAAACTCGCACGCCGCGCACTCTGGTGGTTCCGCTGGGCGGCCATCATGACGCTCGGCACCGGCATTCTCATTACCGGTCAGCCGTCGTACTACGACAGCTTCCTCAATTGGGATGGCGGTAACTCGCTCAATGCCAAGAACGCGTCGATCACCGTCGGCATGATCTTTGCCATCACGATGGCGGCCAACGTTTGGATGATCATCTGGAAGAACCAGAAGGTGGTGCTCGCCAACGCGGTAAACGTGCTCGGTGGCGGTCAGCCCGACCCGAACGCGGCGGCAGCCGGGCGACGGGCACTGCTCGCGTCGCGCCAGAACATGGTGTTCTCGGTATCGATGCTCTGGTTCATGGTCGGCACCGCCCACTTCTATGGTGAGAGCTTCAACAACGCCACGAGTCGTGATGCGATCAACTATGTGATCATCGCCCTGGTCATCGGCGCGGTGCTGCAGTTGAACGCACTCGGAAAACTGGGTGGCACGGCGGCAACCAACAAGTTGCTGTGGCCTTACGAGTCGCACAAGAACGCCCTCATCACCAGCGGCGTGCTCTGGCTGGTCTTGTGGCTGCTTTCGGAGTTCATGTTCGCCTAAGCGATGCCGCCTCACCTGAGGCGGCAGTACTGCCCGACATCGAAAGCGGGCAGTGTTGCCCGAAGTCGCTAGGGCGCGGATAACTACGCTGTAGCCGTGAGTTCACCGACGAATACCACTGAATCGTCGGGTGACGACTTTGGCACCAACTCGTGGCTCGTCGAAGAGATGTACGAGCGCTATCGCGACAACCCGGCTGCCGTCAGCGAGCAGTGGCGCGAGTTCTTCAGCGACTACAAACCCGGTGATGTGCCCAAGGCTGCCCCCGTCGCCCCGACCAACGGCACTGGCGCATCGCGCGGCGCGACAACAGCAGCACCGAGTAGTGGTACGCGCGGTGTCGACGACACCTTTCCGATGCGTCGTCCGGCCAACATCGTGCCGACACAAGAAGTAGTCGCACCCGCACCTGCCGCACTTACAGCTCCATCCGAACCCGAGCCGATTCGTGGCGTCGGTGCCGCCATCGCCACCAACATGGAACGCAGCCTCGCCGTGCCGACGGCCACCAGCGTGCGGCAGATTCCTGCCAAGTTGCTCGAGGTCAACCGACGCGTCATCAACGGCTATCGCTCGCGCACCGGTCAGACGAAGGTCAGCTTCACGCACCTCATCGGTTATGCAGTGGTGCGCGCCATCGTCGATGCCGTACCGAACATGAAGAACGTGTTCGTCGCCGACGCCGATGGCAAACCGCAGCTGCAACGTCACACGAACGTGAACATCGGTCTGGCCGTCGACGTTGACAAAGGTGGCGGTCAACGCACCTTGGTGGTGCCCGTTCTGAAGGGCGCCGACACGCTCGACTTCCTCGGCTTCGTCAACGCCTACGACGACATCATTCGCAAGGTGCGCACCAACAAGCTGACCGTCGACGACTTCCAGGGCGCCAACGTGAGCCTCACCAACCCCGGCACCATCGGCACTAACCAGTCGGTGCCGCGCCTCATGGTTGGCCAGGGGGTGATCGTCGGTGTTGGGTCGATTGATTATCCAGCTGAGTTCGAGGGCAGTGACGAGCGAGCGCTGAATCAACTCGGCGTCTCGAAGGTCGTGACGGTGACGAGCACCTACGACCATCGCATCATTCAAGGAGCCGAGAGCGGGCTCTTTTTGAAGGCGATTCACGACCTGCTGCTCGGTGAGCACGGTTTCTATGAAGGCATCTTCCGCAGTCTTGGTGTGCCGTATGAGGCGGTGAAGTGGCGCGTCGACTCCAACGATCTGGAAGGTGCCGACCTCCAGGCTCACAAGCAGATGCAAGTAGCGACGCTCATTCGCGTGCATCGCGTGCGCGGCCACCTCATCGCCGACCTCGACCCGCTGCGCTGGAAGACGCCACGCATGCCACGCGAACTCGACCCGCTGACCTACGGTCTCACGATTTGGGATCTCGACCGTGAGTTCGCCACCGGAGGTGTGGGTGGCGTGCAGCGTTCAACCCTCGGTGCGCTGCTCGGCGTCTTGCGTGATGCGTACTGCCGCACCATCGGCGTTGAGTACATGCACATTCAGAACACCGACGAGCAGCGCTGGATGCAGCAACAGGTCGAGGGTCATGCCGACAACTTCACGCCTGAGCCGATGGTGATTCTCGAGCGACTCAATGCGGCAGAGGCATTCGAACGCTTCCTTGCCACCAAGTACGTCGGCACCAAGCGCTTCGGTTTGGAAGGTGCTGAGTCGGCCATTCCGATTCTTGATGCGATCTTGAACGCGGCAGCAGACAATGCGCTCGATGGTGCGGTTGTCGGAATGGCGCACCGCGGTCGCCTCAACGTGCTGGCCAACGTGGTGGGCAAGAGTCTCGAACATCTCTTCGGTGAATTTGAAGGCCACGTCGACCCGCACGCAGTGCAGGGTTCTGGCGACGTGAAGTACCACCTTGGGGCGAGTGGCAAGTTCCAGGCCCGCAGTGGTGCGCTGTTGCCAATCGAACTGGCGTCGAACCCCAGCCACCTCGAGACCGTTGACCCGATCGTGCTGGGCACGGTTCGCGCGATGCAAGACCAGATCGAGCCTGCGGGCGCATTCAGCGTGCTGCCGCTGCTCGTGCACGGTGACGCAGCCTTTGCGGGTCAGGGTGTGGTTGCCGAGTGTCTTGCGATGAGTGATACGAGCGGCTACCGCGTCGGCGGCACGATACATCTCGTCATCAACAACCAGATCGGTTTCACCACGTCACCCGAGTATGCGCACTCGTCGCAATATTGCACCGACGTCGCCAAATCGGTTGGCGCACCAATCTTCCATGTGAACGGCGACGATCCCGAAGCCTGCGTGCGCGTGGCGAAGTTGGCGTTTGCGTATCGCCAGACGTTCCACAAAGACGTCGTCATCGACATGGTGTGCTACCGCCGCCATGGCCACAACGAAGGTGACGACCCGAGTTATACCCAGCCGCTCATGTACAAGGCCATTGCCGAGCGACGCAGCGTGCGCAAGTTGTATCTCGAGTCGCTCGTGAAGCGCGGCACCGTGACGGTGGAGGATGCCGAGCGAATTCTCGCCGACTACCAAGCGAAGTTGCAGTCAGCACTCGACGAAACGCGTGCGCACGCACGAGCCACAACGAAAGTGCCACCGCCACCCAAACCGGTCGGAGTGCTGCCGCACGTCAATACCGGTGTCGAACGTGGTGTGCTCGACCGCGTCTTCGCCGCGATGAATCGATACCCCGACGGCTTCACCGTGCACCCCAAGCTGCTGCGTCAGTTTGAGGGCCGCAGCGCGATGTACGAGAACGAAGGCGAAGTCGATTGGGCAACCGCCGAAGCGTTGGCGTTCGGCTCGCTCGTGCTCGAGGGTTCGCCGGTGCGTCTGGCAGGCGAAGACTGCCGCCGCGGCACGTTTAGTCAACGCCACGCAGTGCTCGTCGACTACACGAACGAAACCAAGTATGCACCGCTTGCCAACCTTGGCACCGGCGCTGCAAAGTTCTGGGTGTACGACTCGCTCTTGTCGGAATATGCCGCAATGGGCTTCGAATACGGCTACGCGCATGCCAACCCCGCAGCACTGGTGATGTGGGAGGCACAGTTCGGCGACTTCGTCAACGGTGCGCAGGTGATCATCGACCAATACCTCGTTGCAGCCGAAGACAAGTGGGGCCAACACAATGGTCTGGTGCTGTTGTTGCCGCACGGCATGGAAGGCCAAGGCCCCGAGCACTCTTCGGCGCGGCTTGAGCGCTTCTTGCAGTTGTGTGCCGAAGACAACATTCAGGTGGCGTATCCGACGACGGCCGCGCAGTACTTCCACATGTTGCGTCGACAAGTGCGCCGCGACGTGCGCAAACCGCTCGTGGTGATGGCGCCCAAGCAGCCGTTGCGCATGAAGGAGAGTCGTTCGGCAGTCGGCGACCTTACGCACGGCTCGTTCGAAGAAGTGCTCGACGACCCTGCAGTGGGCGACCGCAACGCAGTAACGCGCGTGGTGTTGTGCTCAGGCAAGGTGGCGTGGGACGCAATGAGCGAGCGCACCAAGCGCGGTGCACCAGTGGCGGTTGTTCGCGTAGAGCAGTTGTATCCGTTCCCCGAATCGCAGATCAACGAGGTGCTCGCGCGGTATCCGAATGCCAAGCAAGTGCTGTGGTTGCAAGAAGAACCAGAGAACATGGGCGCCTGGCACTTCGTCGAACACCGCATCTGGCGCTTGAAAGATCGCGGCTACGACCTGCGGCACGCCGCACGCGTCGAGTCGGGTAGCCCAGCGACCGGATCAAAGGTGGTGCACGACCAAGAACTCGCCGAGTTGATGGATCAGACGTTTGCCGCGTGGTAGCCGCGAAGCCCAAGATTCCCGCGCGCTCAGTGCCCGATCACGTGGTGGTCGACGGCAGCAACCTCGCCACTGAAGGTCGTAGCGCGCCAAGCCTGAAGCAACTCAACGAGGCGGTGCTCGCCTTCATGAAGGAATACCCCAAGACGCAGATCACCGTGGTGGTGGATGCAAGTTTCGGCCATCGCATCGACAAGAAAGAAGCAGCCGAGTTTTCTGAAGCCATCGCCAACGGCGAACTCGTCACACCTCCTGCGGGTGCGGTGGGTCGGGGCGACGGCTTCGTCTTGATGATCGCCGACAAAGTGAAGGCGACCGTGTTGTCGAACGACAGCTACCAAGAGTTCCACGACCACTACACGTGGCTCTTTGAACCTGGACGCCTGCTCGGCGGTAAACCGGTGCCGCACGTCGGGTGGGTGTTTGTTGATCGCTTGCCCGTTCGAGCAAAGACTGATTCGCTGCCGCGTCGCGGTGTGCCGAACAAGACGGCGCCGATTCCGCGCCCGACACGACCACCACAACGCACAGCACCAAGGCCTGACACGCCTCCCAAACCCGACGCGAAGCCCAAGCCCGTGGCGACGCCCAAACCCGTGGCGACGCCGTCGGCGGTGAACGCACAAGAGCAATACGACGCGTTCACCGCCAAGCAACCCATCGGCACGAAGGTGAAAGGCACGGTCGAGTCGTTTGCTTCGCATGGTGCCTACGTGCGCATCGGCGATGTCGCGGGCTATCTGCCGTTGCGACTCATGAAGTCGCCCGCACCACGCACGCCGCGCGAGCACGTGAAGATTGGCGAACAACTGGCACTCACCGTCAGCGGGTTCAACCCCGCGCGCCGCAGCATCGAAGTGAGCCTGCTGCCGGTGGAGAAGTCAGTGACCAAGCCGTCACGCGGCGCCAAGCCAGCTCGCGCGACGCGCAACGCTGGTGACGCGACACGCCCGACACGAAACGGGGGAGACGCGACTCGCCCGACGCGCCATGCTGGTGACGGCGCTCGCCCCGCCAAGTCGCGCCTCGCGCGCGGGCTCAGGCGCCGGCGTCGTCCGGACTGATTTCTTCCAACTCGCGGTGCGCAGTTTCAGGAAATGACATGAGCACGACCACCGCGACCACAAGCGGGGCAAGCGCGAGCGAACCCATCACCCGTCCGTAGCTCCAGCCGGCGTCGAGCAGACGTCCGGCGACGATGAGACCAACGCTGCCGCCAATCAGGTTGCTCGCAGTCACCGTTGCGGCCCCACCACCGCGGTGTGCAGTTGGGAACATCTCGCCGCGATACACGCCGAGTGCCGGATACGCGATGCCGAGACACAATCCGCCGCCGATTTCGGCCAACCACATCGCGGCGCCGCTCGTTGCGTAACTGAGCGCAACGAGCAGCACTCCCAGAGCAAGTGACGAGGCCCCGACAAGTCGTCGACCGCTGTGGTCGGCCAATCTTCCACCAACGATCAAGCCGACGCTGGCGGGCACCGCGGTGCCGATGGTGAAGAGGCTCACACCGAATGCGTCATAGTTGCGCACATCGCGCAGGTAATTGACGAGATAGACGCTCGCTGACCCGATGAACACACTGGTGAGAAACGCACACGCCACCTGCGTGGTGAAGCGCGAGCCAGAGATGCGCGCCACCGCCGCGGCGTTTGGTTGCGCGTGCACGCGCGCGAATCGTGCCGTCTCGGGAACCTTGCGTTGCAGAACGAAAGCCACCGGCAACCAGACGAGCGACCCGACGTAGAGAAAGCGCCAGCCCGATTCGGCGAGATCGGCGAGCGGCAGCGCCCCGACGGCAGCCCCCGCGCCGAGGCTGCTTGCGATCGCCACATAGCCGAGTGAGCGGGCACGCGACTCACTCGACATCTCTTCGGTGAGCATCACGATGATCATCACGTTGATGACGAGCGCCAGTGGTCGTGCAATGGTTTGCGATGCGACGAGCCACTCGTAGTTGGGGGCCAGTGCACCAACGGCAGCCGCCAGCGGTGCGGCCCATGATGACAGCACCAATACTCGGCGGCGACCGATGCGATCGGCAAGCAAGGCAATGGGCGGCACGATGATGACACCCCATCGCACGACTGCCGCGCCGAAACCGATGTCGGTGTCGCTGCGACCGAAGTCGTCGGCGACGAACGACACCGTCTGGGTGAACAATGTGTTCACATAAGCGAACGGAATCGACGCAATCGCCAACAGGATGAGAATGCGGCGTTCATTGGATGTCATCATCGGCGTGCTACCACGGTCAGTCTTGGTGTTCACCCGAAGTCGCCACGGCGCGAGCATACTGAGAGTGGTGAACATCCAGTCTCCGCGCATCGTGGTGCGCCGTAGCGGGCCCCTGTCTGGCTCGGTCAACGTGCCTGGCGCGAAGAATTCCGTCTTGAAGTTGATGGCGGCGACACTGCTTGCTGAGGGCGAGTACGTGCTCACGAACGTGCCAGCCATCACCGACGTGCAGAAAATGTCTGAGACGCTGAACGCCCTCGGAGTCACCACCGACTGGCTTGGCCCACACGAACTACATCTCACCAACACGGGCAACATCACACCTGAAGTGCCGTTCGAGAAGTTCGACAAGATGCGAGCCAGCCTTAATGTGCTTGGGCCACTGTTGACGCATTACGGCTCGGCGCGCATCAACTGGCCTGGTGGAGACGATTTCGGTGATCGACCGATCAACCTGCACGTCGAGGGTCTGCAACGTATGGGGGCCACTGTCGATGAGGGCCTCTTAGACATCTATGCGCACGCCGAACAGCTGAAGGGCACCACTATCGAACTCGAGATTCCGAGTGTTGGTGCGACTGAGAACCTCGTTACGGCGGCGGTATATGCCAAGGGCGTGACGGTCATCGACAATGCTGCGCGCGAACCAGAAGTGCAAGACCTGTGCAACATGCTCGTAGCGATGGGCGCCGATATCGAGGGCATCGGCACCTCTCGACTTGTCGTGCATGGAGTGAAGAAGGGTTCGCTGCGCAGCACTCGTCATGCAGTGATCGTGGATCGAGTACAAGCGGCTACCTACATGGCAGCGGTCGCTGTCGCTGGTGGTGACATCATGGTGCGCGGTGCGCGCACCGAGCACATGGAAGAACTACTCAACTGTTACGCCCGCATGGGTGTGGCAGTCACGCCGCAACGCGACGGAGTGCGTGTCACGTCGCACGAGCGGTTGCGCGCCATCGACTTCATCACCGAGCCGTACCCCGGCATCGCTACCGACTACAAGCCGTTGCTCGTTGCGATGTTGTGCATCAGCCGTGGTGAAGGGTCGGTGACTGAGACGTTGTTTCCGGGCCGATTCAAGTACATCGAAGAGTTCCGCCGCCTCGGGGCGTCAATCGCCATCTACGGCAACAAAGCGACGGTGCGTGGCGTCTATGAGTTGATCGGCAGTGAGGTGAAGGTGCCCGACATTCGTGCAGGCGCCGCGCTCGTCGTCGCGGGTTTAGTGGCGAGCGGCGAGACGACGATCAGCGACATCTTCCACATCGACCGTGGTTATGACGACTTGGTCGGCCGGCTCAGCGCTCTTGGTGCTGACGTGCGTCGCGTTTGACGCGTTTGGTCGCGCGCCACAACAAGAACACAATCACCAAGATGGGCCCTGCCACGAGCAGAATCTCATCCCAACCACCTTGGTGAGCAAGCACGCTCCTATCGTAGAAGGGGTTCACGGCGCGCCAGTGCGTCGTTACGCATGAGGTGACAGATGTCGATTCGCAGTCAGGTGGAAGAGACCATCGAAGTGATTCGACCGGCGCTGCAGGCCGACGGCGGCGACATCGTGTTGAAAGATGTCAACGAAACGACGGGTGTCGTTCAGGTCACGCTGATTGGTGCGTGCGGCACATGCCCAGCGAGCGATCAAACGCTGAAAGCCGGCATCGAGCGAATCATGCGCGACCGAGTGGATGGCGTCACCGAAGTGGTCGCCGTCTGACGCGATGACGCGCCGACCGACGAATCCAGACGATCTCTTTGTCGCCGCACGCGGTGGCGATCGCGCGTCGCTGGCGCGTCTGCTTTCGTATGTCGAACGCGGGGGAGACGAAGCGCGCGCCGTGGCACGAATAGCGGCCCTGCACGTTGGTTCGGCTTATGTCGTTGGCATCACGGGTGCACCTGGTGCTGGCAAGAGCACGCTCACCTCGGCGCTGATCGGCTCGCTGCGTCGTCAAGGTGTGCGCGTCGCGGTGTTGGCGATTGACCCGTCATCGCCGTTTACTGGTGGCGCAATTTTGGGTGACCGTGTGCGAATGCAAAGTCATGCAACGGATGCAGGTGTTTTTATTCGCAGCATGGCGACGCGTGGTCATCTCGGTGGTTTAAGTTTGGCGACAAGTGAAGCCGTGCGGTTGCTTGACGCTGTTGGTTCGCCTTGCACCTTGGTTGAGACTGTCGGTGTGGGTCAAGTTGAAGTTGAGATTGCGCGCAATGCCGACACGATTGTTGTTGTTGTTAACCCAGGTTGGGGTGATTCAGTGCAGGCAAACAAAGCAGGCTTGCTTGAGATTGCCGATGTGTTTGTGATCAACAAAGCAGATCGACCTGGTGTCGACCAAACACAGCGCGATCTTGAACAGATGCTTGAACTTTCTGAAATTGCAACTGATGCGTGGCGACCGAAGATCGTGCGCACAGTTGGCACGACCGGAGAAGGCGCTGAAGGTCTTTGGCAGGCGATATCGGCGCACCGCGAGCACGCAACTCGTGATGGCTCGTTGGCCAAGCGGCGCGAACAACGTTTACGCAATGAATTGCGGGCAATAATCGAGCGTCGTCTCGAGCATCGTGCGCGAGAGATTTGCACCGGCGAGCGCTGGGACGCGATTCAAAACGAAATGTTGGCTCGATCACGTGACCCGTGGAGTTGTGCCGACGAAATGTTGGCTGGCATCTTGTAGTGAGTGAAACCAGGCGAGTTGTAGTTTCAAGTCTGACGCTAAGCGGAGCCGTCGGTATTTTTGCACTTTCGTTTGGTGTTGCATCTGTGAGTGCGGGTGCAAGTGTTTGGCAAACATGTGCGTTGTCGTTATTTGTGTTTACTGGTGCTTCGCAATTTTCGGCGATGAGTGTGGTCGGTGCTGGTGGCTCGATGGTTGCTGCATATGGCGGAGCAGTTTTGCTTGCGGCACGAAATTTGGTTTATGGATTAGCGCTTTCGTCGTCGGCTAAATCTGTGGCAGGCAATTTGCCGCGCCGATTGTTTGCTGCGCATTTTGTGATCGACGAAACAACTGCTTTGGCCTTGGCTGAGTCGTCGCCAAAGCTTCGCAAGATCGCTTTCTGGACCACGGGAATCGGACTTTTTAGTTTTTGGAATCTCGGCACTTTGATTGGTGCGTTGGCTGGCAGTGCGATTGATCCACAGAAGT
>RGSV01000240.1 GCA_010025655.1 Acidimicrobiia bacterium | reverse complement strand
CCACACGATTGAAGACGTGTCGATTGCCCTTGGTGAGGCGTTTCGCGAAGCGCTCGGCGACAAAGCCGGCATTCGCCGTTTTGCGAGTGGGGCGTTTCCGCTCGATGAGGCACTGGTCGAAGTGTCGCTTGACCTGAGTGGTCGTCCATTCGTTGCGTGGAAGGTGGAGATTCCTGAAGTGCTGCCGCTCGGAAACCCACCGTTTGATCCGCAACTCGCCGAGCACGCGGTGTCGTCGTTCGCGACGGCTGCGGCAATCACGCTGCATGTCACCAAGCGAGCCGGCACCAATGCGCACCACATCATCGAGGCAACGTTCAAGGGTTTGGCCCGGTGCCTGCGCGACGCTGCACGAGTCGAGTCGGCGAGTGTGCCGTCGACCAAAGGAACGCTGTGACCGCGCCGCTCATTGCGGTGCTTGATTACGGCATCGGCAACCTGCGTTCAGCGCAGAAGGCACTGCAGAAAGTTGGGGCCGACGCCCGGCTCACCAACGACGCTGGTCTCGTGCGTGATGCGCACGCCGTCGTGCTGCCGGGTGTAGGTGCGTTCGGTGCATGCATGACAGCGTTGCGTGAGTCAGGTCTTGAATCGTTGGTGCACGAAAGAATCGACGGCGGCAAGCCGTTTCTCGGTATCTGCGTTGGTATGCAAATGTTGTTCGACGACAGCGAAGAGAACCCAGGCGCGAAAGGTCTCGGTGTGATCAGCGGCACCGTGCGATATCTGCCCGACGCCGTCAAGCGGCCGCACATGCAGTGGAACCACGTGCACATCACGCGGCTCGACCCGATGTTTGCCAATCTTCCCGCTGAACCGTGGATGTATTTCGTGCACTCGCTGCACCCAGTGCCGCTCGACGATTCGTGCATTGTCGCGACAACTGATTACGGCTGCGCGGTGACTGCTGCGGTACGCATAGACAACGTGTTTGCCGTGCAGTTTCACCCCGAGAAATCTGCGGTCGATGGTTTGGCGCTGCTCGGCAACTTTGTCGACGCTGCGCGTCTTGTTGCGGCGTAGTCGTGCTGCTGTTTCCGGCCATTGATGTGCGCGGCGGCAAAGTGGTGCGGCTCGAGCAGGGCGACTTTGCGCGAGAAACTAACTACTCCGACGATGCTCTCGCGGTTGCGCAGTCTTTCGTCGACGAAGGTGCTGAGTGGGTTCACGTCGTCGACCTCGATGCGGCCGCCGGTAAGGGCAACAATCGTTCGGTGGTCGAACGAATCGCTGGTCGTAGCGGAGCTCGTGTGCAAACTGGCGGTGGCGTTCGCGGCCTTGACGATGCGCAGCGCCTGGCCGACGCCGGCGTTGCTCGCGTGGTGATGGGTTCTGCTGCGGTGCGTGACCCGAAGTTGGTCGACGTTGTCGCCAAGGTGATCGATGTGGCGGTCGGGCTCGACCATCGCCAAGGCGAAGTTGCAACCGACGGGTGGTTGCGCGGCTCGACACTCACCGTGCAAGCGGCGGTGGGGCAGTATGCATCGGCAGCAGCCTTCATCGTCACCGACATCTCACGTGACGGCATGTTGGCGGGCCCAGACGTTGATGGTCTTCGTGAGCTGTTGACGTTGACTGCTACTCCAGTCATCGCGAGTGGTGGCGTTGCTGCACTTGGCGACCTACGCGAGTTACGTGATGTGCGAGTGAACGTTGACGACACCGTGCGCGGGTTGGCCGGAGTAATCGTGGGTAAGGCGATTTACGAAGGTCGCTTCGGCGTGCGCGATGCAGCTCGAGCGTTGCGCCTATGACGCGAGGCAGCGTGGCGGCAACCGGCCTTGATGCGGCGGCGTCCACGTTTGCGCGAGTGATTCCATGTCTCGACGTGACCGACGGTCGTGTGGTGAAAGGCGTCAACTTCGTTGGGCTGCGCGACGCGGGCGACCCGGTTGAGCTCGCCATGCGCTATGACACCGAGGGAGCTGACGAAGTGGTCTTTCTCGACATCACCGCCTCAAGCGACCAGCGAAACACCATGCTCGATGTCGTTGCGCGAGCAGCTGAGCAGTTGTTCATTCCACTCACGGTCGGTGGTGGGGTTCGTGATGCCGCCTCGGCTCGTGCGTTGCTGCGGGCCGGCGCTGACAAGGTGAGCG
>RGSV01000239.1 GCA_010025655.1 Acidimicrobiia bacterium | reverse complement strand
CTTCTTCTTGAAGTTGTCGGGTGGGCCGAACGTGTTCAATTGGTCGGCGTATTGCGCGACCAGTCGCAGGGTGACCTTTTCTCCACTGCCGCCAATCATCAGTGGAATCTTGCCGTTGACGGGGCCCGGATTCAGCTTGCTGAGTCGCTCGGTGATAACGGGCAGACCCTTCTCCAAGATCTTGAGGCGCCCTGGTGCAGTGCCGAACTCGTAGCCGTATTCCTTGTAGTCGCGTTCGAACCAACCCGAGCCGATGCCGAGGATGAAACGGCCGTCACTGATGTGGTCGATGGTACGAGCCATGTCGGCCAAGAGTTGCGGGTTGCGGTAGCTGTAACACGTGACGAGCGCGCCAATGGTGACGTGTTTGGTGTCGGCGGCCATTGCGGCAAGCAACGTGTAGCACTCGAAGTGTTCGGCATCAGGATTGCCGTAGAGCGGATAGAAGTGGTCCCATGTCCACAAACTGTCGACACCGAGATCGTCGACGGCGCGCCAGGCGCTACGCATTTCTTTGATTGAGGTCGCTTGCGGGTGGAGTTGCACGCCAATCTTCATGACACTGAAACTAGCCTGACGAGGTGCTGCAACGACCTGCATTGTCGATTCGCGGTGTCACTAAACGCTTCGGAGACTTCGTCGCAGTCAATGACTTGTCGCTAGATGTGTTGCCGGGCACTTGCCTGGGGCTGCTGGGGCCGAACGGTGCCGGCAAGACGACCTTGATGCGCATGATTACGGGCCAAACCCGCGCAGCCTCGGGTGACATCAGCGTGCTTGAGCATGATGTGGCTTCCGATACTCGCGCTGCGCGACGAGTGCTCGGTGTGTGTCCGCAACAAGACAACATGGACGATCAACAGACCGCACGTGAAAACTTGGCGCTCTGGGCAGCGTTGTGCCGTGTGCCGCGAGCTCAACGAAGAGACGCAGTTGATGCTGCTTTGCAAACCGCCCAACTCACCGACCGCGCCAACGAGCGGGTCACCAACTTGTCGGGCGGTATGCGTCGTCGATTGTTGCTTGGTCGGGCATTCGTCAACTCACCAAAAGTGGTGCTGTTGGATGAACCGACGGTCGGTCTTGACCCGCAGGTGCGCAGCGATTTGTGGATGATTATCGATCGCATGCGTCGCAGCGGTGTAACGATTGTGATGAGCACTCACTACATCGAGGAAGCTGAGAGGTTGGCCGACGACATTGCGATTATGAACCACGGGAGAGTGATTGCGCGGGGCACGCCGAGCGAACTACGGCGATTGCACGCCGGTAGTGAAGCCGTGGAATACGTGGGTACGGCCACAACGCTCGATGAAATCGCCGAGAAGGCCACAGCCGTCGGGTTGAGAACGCGGCGCGCTGGGCTCAGCATTTCGGTGCTCGGCGTCGAGTCGACACCGGCGGCAACGCTCGACTCGTGGGGTCGGCACTCGCGCCGCGCCACGAACCTCGAAGACGTGTTTGTCTTGCTGACGGGGGAGTCACTCGATGCCTAGGTTTGACGTGCAGTCGATCCCGGCCATTTGGGTGCGTGAGTTGACGCTGTTCAAGCGATATTGGCGGGGCACCACCTTCAGTGCAATTCTCGAGCCACTCATCTTCCTCTTTGGAATCGGACTCGGCGTCGGTGCGTTCCTCGACGAAATTGACGGAGTCAAGTACGTGATTTTCGTCGGCACGGGCGCGGTGGCAACGGCAGTGATCTTCAGTTCGGTGTTTCCGGGCATGTACAACACGTTCATCGCCCGCACGTTTCAGAAGGTCTATGACGGCATCCTCGCCACACCGACCACTGCCGCTGAGATCATGGTCGCCGAAGCGTTGTGGATTGCAACTCGCACTGCGGTGTATGGCTCGGTGCCGATTGTGGTGACCATCCCGTTTGGGCTATCACCGACTCCGACCATGCTGCTTGTGCCGCCCATCTGTTTCCTGACGGCACTTGGGTTCACCTTCCTCGGTCAATGGATCTCGGGTGTCGTCAAGGTGATTGACTCGTTCAGCTATTTCCAGTCTGCGCTCATCACGCCATTGCTCTTTATCTCTGGCACATACTTCCCAATCAGCGGCTTGCCTGCGTGGGCCCAGACGGCGAGCAATG
>RGSV01000238.1 GCA_010025655.1 Acidimicrobiia bacterium | reverse complement strand
GTCGTGCCGCGTGAACCAGGGCGCGGCTCTTTGTCAATCGGTGTGGCGCCCGCTGCGATCATTGCGGCGAGTGCCGCTTTGCAGTCGGCCACTCGATAGCCGATGTGGTGCAGACCTTCACCGCGCTTTTCAATCGACTTGGCGACCGGCGAGTCGGGTCGGGTTGGCGTCAAGAGTTGCACATAACTTTCGGCTACCTTCAACAACGCTTCTTCGACGCCATCGCGCTCGACGATTTCACGATGGTCGACGGTCGCACCAAAGGCCCGCTGGTAGTAGTCGATCGCCGCTTCAAGATCACTGACCGCAATGGCAACGTGGTCGATTTCGGTAAGGATCATCGGCGGAACCTTCTCAACCGGGCTTCGCCCACTTTCGCGCGCAGTTCGTGGTTGGTCACGCCCTCGCCTTCGCGCTCGGCCAGACACAACACACCGATCTTGCCTTCGTGCAGATTGCGGTGCACCTGATAGGCCGCTTCGCCGGCTTGCTCGAGTGTGAACACTTGCGACATCACCGGGTCGATCATGCCTTTGGCGATGAGGCGGTTGGCTTCGTAGGCCTCGCGGTAGTTCGCGAAGTGTGAACCTACGAGTCGCTTGAGTCGCATCCAGAAGAAGCGGTTGTCGAACTCAAGCATGTAACCACTCGTCGCCGCACACGTCACGACGGTGCCACCCTTTTTCACCACGTACATCGAGGCGCCGAACGTCGAGCGGCCGGGGTGCTCGAAGACGATGTCGGGGTCTTCGCCGACGAGAGCACGAATGTCACCTCCGAAGCGGCGCCATTCACTCTCATTGTGCGTATTGTCGTCATTCCAGAATTTGTAGTTGCCTTTCGAGCGGTCGATGACTGCTTCGCAACCCATTTCACGCAAAATGCGTTCTTTGTCAGGTGAACTCACGACACCCACCGGAATGCCGCCACCGTTCAACACGTATTGCACGGCGTAGGCACCGATACCGCCAGTAGCACCCCAGATGAGCACGACGTCGCCTTGTTTCATGCGTGCACCGTTCTGCGATACGAGCATGCGATAGCTCGTGCTGTTGCATAGTGCGTTGACTGCCGCTTCTTCCCACGACAAATGGGCGGGCTTGGGCATCAGCTGGTTTGCCTTCACGACGCTGAGGTCGGCCAAGCCACCGAAGTTCGTCTCATATCCCCAGATGCGTTGGTTTGCGCCGAGCATCGAGTCGTCGTGGGCGCTCGGATCTTGATCATCGACGTGGTTGCAGTGAATCGTGACGTGATCGCCCGGCTTCCAGTTGCGCACCGCCGTGCCGACTCGCAAGACGACGCCCGAGCCGTCACTACCCACCACGTGATATGGCAGGTCGTGGCGTTTGGCCCACGAACTCTCGCGAGCGAGACGGCTGAGTGACCCAAAGGTGCTGACTGGCTCAAAGATTGCGCTCCACACCGTGTTGAAGTTGATGCTGCTCGCCATCACTGCAACCAACGCCTCATCGGGTGCCAATTCGGGCACGGGCACCTCACGCAACTTCATGCTCTTGCGTGGATCTTTGTCGCGAGACGCAACACCAGCGAACATCTCGGCGTCTGACTTCTCGAGCACTGCAGCGCGGTACGACGTCGGTATCTGCAACTTGGCGAACTGTTCGGCAGTCGCGCCACTGGCGACGGCATCGCGCACGGAATCCACCCCGAAAAACTACCGACTGGCTGACTGCGGCGAGCGAGCGCAGCAGTACTCTGGGGCAAAAGGAGTCACCATGCCTGGTTCATATCTCGTTGCCGGCGCCCGCACGCCAATTGGCAAAATGAGTGGGGCGCTCGCAGGGTTCTCTGCCGCCGAACTGGGTGGCATCGCGATAGCCGAAGCCCTGCGCCGTGCCGGCGTGGCACCCGACGAGGTGCAGCACGTCATCGTTGGTCAGGTGTTGATGGCTGGTCAAGGTCAAGTGCCGTCGCGTCAGGCGGCGGTCAAGGCGGGCATTCCGCTGCGCGTGCCGAGCGTGAACGTGAACAAGGTGTGTTTGTCGGGATTGAACTCGATCTATCTCGCTCATCTGGTCAGCGAGATAGATCGAGTTCAATCCCGACAAACACACCTTGTTCACGTTCACGCTCGGCACGCGCAGCGGAATGCCCGCCTTGACCGC
>RGSV01000237.1 GCA_010025655.1 Acidimicrobiia bacterium | reverse complement strand
CGCGACCACCGCGTGACAGACGTGTTCTTGCGCAAGTTGTAGACACGCAGCACGCGGCCGCGTTGGGCTATCGGTGCAACGCGTTGAGGTAGTTGTACACCGTGATGCGTGAAACACCCATCGCATCAGCCACGTCTTCGACTGCGCGGCGCAAGATGAAGGCACCGCGTTCATCCAACAGCCGAATAGCGCGCTGCTTCTCGGCGCGCGACAAGAGTGCAAGTTTCGCGCCAAGTTCTCGTTCGACCGACTCAATCAACCGCTGCATCGCACCGTGCATCGCAGGCAGGCGAACTGCGGCCACGACCTTGCCCTCCCACACGAGCGGCACGTCTGACTTGGTCATCTCGTCGGCCGCCACGAGCGTCGCACCGAGAGCAGTGAGCAGTGGCTGCACGGTGTTGACGAGTGGGTGCTGTGTCATGCGGTGTCCTGGCGGGACACGCTCACGCTGACGAAGGTGGCGCCGTTGGCATAGGCGGCACGCATCATGTCGGCGATCACCGTCGGCATCGTCGCCTCACCGACGCGAAACACCGAGCCGAATGGACCAAATTCGACCGCAATGCCGTGCGACTCAACGGCCGCGACCGCATTGGTGACATGCGGGCCTGGCTTGCCTTCAACGAATGGCTCAACCGTGAACTCGACGACCAACATGGCGTTTCCCCCGCGCACAGCGTAGATGCTGCGACCTACCATGTGGCATGGCCGAAAACGCACAGACGATGGCGGCGCGCGAGACACATGGCGTCGCCGCATCAATCACCGAACACGTCGAAGAACTTCAGTCAGGTGCAGTGGCCTTGCGCCGCAAGTTGCACGAGTGGCCCGAGACAGGCAACGTCTTGCCACGCACCCGCGAGGCGGTGCTCGAGTCGCTGGCTGACTTGCCGCTTGACATCACGCTGCATGAAACCACCAGTGGAATCGGCGCCCTGCTGACAGGTGGTAAACCAGGCCCCACCGTGATGTTGCGCGGCGACATGGATGCCCTACCGATGCCCGAAGACACCGGTCTCGACTTTGCCTCACGCGTCGACAATGTGATGCACGCCTGCGGCCACGACACCCACACGTCAATGCTCGCCACTGCTGCCCGACTGTTGAGCGAGCGACGCGCCGATTTGCCGGGGCGAGTGCTGTTCATGTTCCAGCCAGGAGAAGAGGGCCACCATGGCGCCAGGTTCATGCTCGAGGAAGGTCTGCTCGACGTGCCCGCACTCGCCGACGGCACGCCGTCACCCGTGACCGCGGCCTACGCCATTCACATCAGCACCAACCTGCCGTGCGGCTGGGTGTCGTCAAAGGGTGGGCCGATCATGGCCTCGTCTGACACGTTTGAAATCGTCGTCACGGGCAAGGGCGGTCACGCTTCTGAACCGTTCCGCGCCCGCGACCCAATCCCTGTCGCGTGCGAGATCGTGCAGGCGATACAGATGCACATCACGCGGCGCATCAACGTGTTTGATCCGTCGGTTGTCACCGTCACACAGATTCACACCGGCACGACATCGAATGTCATCCCCGAGACGGCACGCATCAACGGCACGATTCGAGCGGTGAGCGAGTCGACCCGCAAGAAGGTGCACGACGGCCTGAAGCGTGTCGCGGTTGGCATCGCCGAGACCCACGAGATGTCGGCAGATGTGAACGTGACGATCGGATACCCCGTCACGGTGAACGATGCGCCAAGTGCCGACTTCGGCATGTCGGTGGCTGATGCACTCGTGGGTGCCGACAAGGCGGTGCGACTACCACACCCGATCATGGGTGCAGAAGACTTCTCGTACGTCTTGAACAAATTGCCTGGGGCGATGATGTTTCTCGGTGGCACCCCTGAGGGCGTGAACCCCGCGACGGCCGCGCCAAACCACTCGAACCGAGTGATGTTCGACGAAGACGCGATGAAAACGGGCGTGGCGTTGTACGCGTCACTCGCGATGCGTTCACTCGGCGTGCGCCTCGACTAAGCACCGTGCGCCCGCTCGAGGGAATTCGCGTTCTTGACTTCACGCGAGTGCTGGCGGGCCCACATGCCACCCGAATGTTGTGTGACCTCGGCGCAGAGGTCATCAAGGTCGAGCCGCCCGTTGGAGACCTCACACGCTTTGGCCAACCGAGGCTGAA
>RGSV01000236.1 GCA_010025655.1 Acidimicrobiia bacterium | reverse complement strand
GCCATGGTCAGACTGCCTTTCCGTTGGCGATAGCCACCGCCGAGCGCGCGGCTTCGAGCATCGTCGACTTGGTGATGAGTTTGTCTGCGGCGATACCGGCCTCGGCAAGAATTCGACGGCCTTCGTCAGCGTTGGTGCCATCAAGACGAATGACAATTGGGGCCCTCAGCGACACACGGCGCATCGCCTCAACGATGCCCTTGGCGACTTCGTCACCGCGGGTGATTCCACCAAAGATATTGATGAAGATGCTGCGCACTTTCGTGTCGAAGTTGATGACCTCGAGTGCGGCGGTCATGAGCTCAGCATTTGCACCACCCCCGATGTCGAGAAAGTTCGCGGCTTTGCCACCGACTTGATTCACCACGTCGAGGGTGCTCATTGCAAGGCCGGCGCCGTTGGCAATGATGCCAACACTGCCGTCAAGACCGATGTACTGCAGACCCTTGTCGCGCGCCAACTTCTCACGATCGTCAAGTTCTTGTGTGGCGGCGAAGGCTTCCCACTCTGGGTGGCGAAACGCCGCATTACCGTCGAGGCTCACCTTGGCGTCGAGTGCATGCACTTCGCCGGTCGGCTTCAGAATCAGAGGATTGATCTCGGCGAGATCGCAGTCGCCCTTCACGAAACAGCCGTACAACTTGACAAGAATGCTCGCGACGCCGTCTTGGGCCTTGGTCGGAATCCTGGCGTCAACTGCAGCTTTTTTCGCCACGCTCTCACTCAGCCCGACAATCGGATTGATGTGCAACTTCACGATCGCAGTTGGGTCTTTCGCCGCGACTTCTTCGATGTCGACACCACCTTGCGCCGACAGCATCAGCAGGTGTTGCTTGGCAGCTCGGTCGAGCGTGAACGAGGCGTAGTACTCCTCGGCGATGTCGCTGGCGCGCTCGATCCACACGCGCTTGACCTTGTGACCCTTGATATCCATGCCGATGATGTTGCTCGCATGAGTGCGAACTTCGTCTTTGTTATTGGCGAGCTTGATGCCGCCTGCCTTGCCACGACCACCAACCTGCACCTGCGCTTTCACGACGACCGGATACCCGATTCGCTCAGCGATGGCGATCGACTCATCGACGGTGTGCGCCACGTCGCCGGCAGATACCGGGATACCGAATGACGCAAAGTACTGCTTGCCCTGGTATTCGAAGAGGTCCACTAGTTGCTCACTTTCTCACGTTCGTCGAGAGTCGTCTCAAGCCACTGTGCTATCGCCTTCAGCGATGAACCCGGGCCAAAGATTTCACTCACACCTTGCTGCTTCAAGGTTGCCGCATCTCCCTCAGGGATGACACCGCCACCAAAGATGAGCACGTCGCCCATGTCACGGCTGCGCAACTCCTCCATCACACGCGGAAACAAGGTGAGATGCGCCCCCGACAGAAGTGAAAGCCCGACGGCATCAACATCTTCTTGCAACGCCGTCTCGGCAATCTGTTCGGGCGTCTGGTGCAACCCGGTGTAGATGACTTCAAAACCATGGTCGCGAAGGGCGCGCGAGATGGTCTTGGCACCGCGGTCGTGACCATCGAGGCCAGGCTTCGCAACGACCACTCGATAGGTGCGCTTCACGAGTAGGGAAGCCTACGCTCCGCCCCCTCGTTGGCACACTGTGGGGGTGGCGTTGCCCCGACCAAACCCCCGGTTTCGACGGCCCCGCACGCCTCTTGGCCGAGCGCTGCTGCCCATCGTTGGTGGTCTCGCCTTTTTTGCACTGCTCTTTGGTGTCACCTGGCTGTTTGCCGATCGCGCCACCGACAACCGTAAACGCGAAGTGCGCGCCGGTGACTACACGTTTCGCGTCGGGCCGGTCGACGACATGGCGGCAATCGTCGAACGCGATGGACCGATTCTCTACCCCGACTTACGTGACACCGATTATCAGCGCACCATCGTGGTCGACCACACGGGCGACGACCCGACGAAGGGCTGGCAGGTGTACTACGCCTACCCCGCCGACCGCGATCCGTCGTGCATCGTCACGCACGTCAAGGGCACTCGAGACTTCATCGACTGCGACCAGCGCACACTCGCCGTTGAGCTGCTTCATCGGCCAGTTGATGCGCGACCCGTCGTGGAAAATCGCGCCAGCCTGCTGATTGATCTGCGCGCACCGTAGTCCCG
>RGSV01000235.1 GCA_010025655.1 Acidimicrobiia bacterium | reverse complement strand
AACTGTTGGCGATGATGTTTATGGCTCTACCGGTCGGACTCAGCGCACTCAATCTCGCCGGACTAGAACGACCACGCGACCTTCACTGGATAGCGGTGTACGAGGCATTTCGACAAGCATTGCTCCCACGAGCCTCCACAGACTAAAGAGCAACGAACCTCAGGGTCCGGGCGGGCCTAGGTAATAGGTCCCGCGCGCGGAAGACCGATACCAACCGCACGGACCGCCGTTGTAGCTGCATGACGGTGGGTTCTCGTTGTAGGCCCACGTCCCTTCCACCCACGGCTCAGTCGTGGTGGTCGTAGTGGTCGTAGTGGTCGTAGTGGTCGTAGTGGTCGTAGTGGTCGTAGTGGTCGTAGTGGTCGTGGTGGTCGGTGGCACTGTCGTAGTCGTAGTCGTCGTAGTCGTCGTCGTCGTAGTCGTCGGCGGCGGCACTGTCGTCGTGGTCGTAGACGTAGTCGTCGACGTGGTACTCGATGTCGTTGAACTACTCGTCGTGCTTCGCGGAACGGTGGTTGTCACCCGCACTGGTGCGGCGGTCGTCGAAGCACCCACAGTCGTAGTTGTGGTGGAAGTCGCGGCAACCGTGCTCGTGGTGGGCGCCGCAACCACGGTCGAGCTCGTCGTGGTGGATTCAGCCACCGAGGTAGTGGTCGCCGATACAGCAATCCCAACGGTGATGCGCTCGGGAACCGGAGGCAGTTCTGGCTTGGTCTCACTCGCGGCGAGCACTGCCGGGGTTTGTGGTTGCACCGAGTTGAGCGCAACCTCTTTCACTTCTGGAGCACCGCTTCCTCCACCGACAACTTCTACTTGTCGCACCTCTTGCGTTACTTCAACCACAGTCTCTACACCTTGTTCATCTGGCACGATGACCTGCAGTGTCTCCTCGGCGATCTCAATCGTCGGGGTCGACTCTTTCACCTCCACTGCCAAGTCTCCCGAGGTCACCGTGACCTTGAGTTTCTTGTCTTTGCTGGCAACCTTGCGTGGCGACACCGTCACCGTCTCTTCGGCTCCAGTGTCAGTGACGAGCTCGACTACCGAAGTGTCGTTCACTACGAACACCGAGGCCGGGTCTGGCAGTGAGATTTCTACTTCTTCACTCTCGGCCGACACCAGATACTCAGGATTCACCACGACGTTGGAACAGTCGGCTGCTCGCAACGGTCGCACCACGACACCGGCAAGAGGAGTCGGATCAGACGGCGAGTAGGTTCCCTTAGATGTGGTGATTGCCCAGTTGCGAGTGGTCGAACGAATGAGCAACATTGATGACTTCGTGCGCGCTTTGTCGGCACAGAACGGGCAGGTCGCGTCGAGACGCGCGGAGAGCGGAGTCAAGTCCATATCGCCGTCGCCACCAGTCCACGCACACGGATCATTCGCTGGGTCAACGCCAGCGAAGGAGAACCTCCACTGACCGACGCGGAAGTCGACATCGACCACGCGCACCTGACCTGGCCAGTTGCTGTCATAGACCCGAATCTGCACAAGGTCGTTATTGAAGAACTGCACTTCATATGGCAGCACCGCGTGGCCACCACTCTCGGAATACAGGCCTAATGAGTAACTCTCATCCCCACTCTCTAATGACTTCGCGAGTTCATTGACGACGTCTCGTAGCGAGCGCCCTGCCCACTTCGCAGTTTCACGTTGTGCTTCAGGCAAGAACTGAGTCGCAAACGCGCGAATGACGGCATTCGTCACGTCGGAATCATTTGCCAATTCGCCCGTCAGCGGGGTGAGTCCCTGCGAAAACCGCGTCGCCGCCTGTACGACGAGACCCTCGCAGTGGCCTGAGGTCCTCGATTCGTTCACCATTCGGGCCCATGCGGCGGCTTCGGCGGTCAACACACAGGGGTCAGCAATGCCGTCAAGGCAGCCGCTTGCACCGAACATCTCCACGATGTCGGCTTCATCAAACACCTCCGGTGAAGCTGAACTGCCAAAGTTCGGAAACGCGAACCCGTTGGCTTGTGGATTCAGACCCGAACTCAGCACTTGCCCCGAGAAGTCGACGGCACTGCATGCCGAGATAGCTACGGCAACGACGAGTGCCGCTGTCAGGCGACGCAGAATGATCACTTTTGCTCCGAGCGGTCTCCCGTTGAGTAGTTGTTGCTCAAGGCGCTCATCCGCTTGCGCCAAAACAGTGA
>RGSV01000234.1 GCA_010025655.1 Acidimicrobiia bacterium | reverse complement strand
ACGCTGAACTGACGGTTACGACGACACGCCACCCCGCGAGGGGTAGGTGTGGCTGACGCTCGTCGACGACTAGGTAAGGCCGCGTGCCCCCGCCACGTGGCACCGTTGCCGCTGCGGTCTCGCCGTGCTGTCAGTTGCTAGTCGGCCAAGTCTCCCCAATTTCAGGGGGTACCCCGATTGCTCGCTGACACCTCCTGCGGCCAAAGTTGCCCAATGTCACATCACCCACTACGGTTAGTCAGGTGTCGGCACCCGCCGACATCAACCTAAACAGGGGGAAAGTAATGAAACTCCGAAAGACATGGGGACTCATCCTCGGTGCAACGGCGCTTGTCGCGCTCGCTGCCTGCGGTGGCTCCTCAGACACGGCTGAAGACACGGGCTCAGATGAGGCCGCGACGGAAGCAGAAGACAGCGCAACCGTAACCGCAGGTGAAGACATCAAGATTTATGTCATCACCCACGGTGACGACGGCGTGTTCTGGTCGGTTGCTCAGAAGGGTGCAGAGGCTGCAGGTGCAGCACTCGGCGTCACGCTGATCTACCAGGGTGCGAACAACAACGCCCAAGACCAGGCTCAGATGATCGAAGCGGCGATCGCCGATGGTGCCGATGGCATCGCGGTTTCGCTTGCTGACCCAGCAGCCCTCGAAGGCGCGCTCAAGAAGGTGACCGAGGCGGGAATTCCGCTCATCACCCTCAACTCGGGTAGCGACCTCTTCAAGGGTCTCGGCGCAATTACGCACGTCGGTCAGGATGAGACCATCGCCGGAGCCGGCGCTGGTGAGCGTCTGAAGGCCGCTGGCGGCAAAGTGATGCTCTGCGCAAAGCAAGAGCAGAGCAACGTCGCTCTTGAGACGCGCTGCAACTCGGCTGCCGAAACCTTTGGTGGCGAAGTCATCCAGATCACGACCTCGGGCGACGCAGACCGCGTTACCCAGCAGGCCGAGATCAAGGCCGCTCTGGAAGCCAATCCTGCGATTGACTCCTTCCTCGGCACCGGCCCGGTCATTGCCGTTGACGGCGCCAACGCCGCCAAGGAACTTGGCCGCGCAATCAACGTTGGTGGTTTCGACCTCTTCACCGAACTCTTCGACAAGATCGAAGCCGGCGAAGCGCTCTTCACCATTGACCAGCAGCAGTACATGCAGGGTTACCTGCCTGTCGTGTTCCTCTACTTGAACATCACAAACCAGAACTCCGTTGGTGGAGGTCTGCCAGTGATGACCGGCCCTGGCTTTGTCACCAAGGACAACGTCGCGGCCGTGAGGACGCTCGTCGAGGCAGGCACGCGCTAAATCAGCGCTTGCTTACTCAGGTTCGGCTCGCCCGCCCTTCGGGGCGGGCGAGCCAGCCAGAGAGTTTCTTTGAATACAGCGGATGCGCGGTGATCTGCATCCGGATGGTCAACGTTGACCATCACACCGCAAGGCTCACAACCGCGTCGGGGGGACGGGTATATGTCTGATTCTGATTCACCAGCCCGCAGCGACGAGCGCATCTCGTACCGCGGTCCGGTCAAACGACTACTTGTTTCGCCCGAAATTGGCGCCCTGATCGGCACCATCGTCGTTTGGGCTTTCTTCTGGGGTAACGGCGACACATTCGGCACTGCCGGAAGCACGGCGAACTTTCTCGATGTTGCCGCACCGCTCGGCATCATGGCAATCGCCGTTTCCCTGCTCATGATTGGAGGCGAATTCGACCTTTCGGCAGGTGTCATCACCGGTGCTACGGGCGTGACTATCGCACTCATGGCGAAGTACTTCACCGATGGCGGTGCGCCGCTCTGGCTTGCAATTGGTGCCGCCTTCATCCTGTGTGGCTGTGTCGGATGGTGGAACGGGTTTCTCGTCAATCGAACCGGACTGCCGAGCTTCATCGTCACGCTCGGCACGTTCTTTGTTATTAAAGGTGCAAATCTTGTCTTTGCCAAGCGCGTGAACGACAAGGTCAACATCTCCGACATTGACGAGACCGAAGGCTTCAAGTTCTTCAAGGCAGTATTCGCCGGAGAGAACGTCTTCGAGAACTGGCGCTTCCGAGATCAATCCTTCATCATCGGTGGACTCCTCTGTAGTTTATTGCTCATCGCCGGCCTCATCGAGCAATCGCTCGTACGTCGCGCGTCGCGAAACAACACCTCACTGCTAGCGGCAC
>RGSV01000233.1 GCA_010025655.1 Acidimicrobiia bacterium | reverse complement strand
GTTGGCGCGATTGCGTGTATGCAGTTGGCGCTCGACGACGCTGGCCTCACGCCGAGCGACATCAAGCAGGTGAATGCGCACGGCACCTCAACACCACTCAACGATCAGGCCGAGTCGCAAGCCGTCGCCGCGTTGTTCGGCACGCCTACCCCACCCGTCACATCAATCAAAGGCGTCACGGGTCACCCGCTTGGCGCCGCCGGAGCACTTGAGGCGGCCGCGGTGTTGCTCTCGTTCGAGCATCGCCTGATTCCGCCCACCGCGAACACGACCACGCTCGGCGAAGGAATCGAGTGCGACGTGGTCGTTGGCGCCCCACGACCATGGACACCGGGCCCGACGATCAGCAACAACTTTGGTTTCGGCGGCCACAACGGCTCGGTGATCATCGCGCCACCGCGCGCATAGCGACGCGGGGACGCAACAGGCGTAGCGGCGCCTAGGCGTCGACGAGCACGAACATCAACTCGCACTCACACGCCGTCTCGCCACCGACGCTGGCTCGACCTGAGCCCTTGCCTGCCCGCGCACTCATTCGCCCGAGCGTGACCTCAAGCAGCAGCTCATCGCCGGGCACCACCTGGCGGCGGAAACGCGCAGCGTCGAGCCCACCAAAGAGTGGCAGTTTGCCAGCCCGCGATGGGTCACTGAGCAACGCATAGGCACCGACTTGGGCAATGGCTTCGCACATGAGCACGCCGGGCAGCGTCGGCCGACCAGGAAAGTGCCCACCAAAGAACCACTCGTCACCGTTGAGTCGCCAACGCGCCGTAGCACTCACGCCTACCTCGAGTGCGTCAACCACATCAACGAAGAGGAAAGGCGCACGATGCGGGATCACCGACGCCGGTGCGGGAAACGCGGTCACTTCTCGAGTGCCTCAAGCAGGAACTTCGGTGTGTCTTTCGGCGAGATCTTGTACCACGCATTCAGAATTTTGCCGGTGCCGTCAATGAGAAATGCTGAGCGCTCGATGCCCATGTACTCGCGGCCATACATCGATTTCTTTTTCCACACCTTGTAGGCCTTGGCCACCGCGTGCTCGGTATCGGCGAGCAACGGAAACCCGAGCGAGTACTTTGTGTCGAACTTGAGCTGCTTCTTGGGCTCGTCGGGGCTGATGCCGATAATCACCGTGCGACCGATGTCGTCTTTGATTTCCGACAACAGACACGACTGTTGTGTGCAACCTGGCGTATCGGCCTTTGGATAGAAGTACACCAACACCTTGCGCTTGGCGAATTCCTTCAGGGTGCGCTTCTTGCCGTGTTGGTCGAACAGCGCAATGGCGGGGGCTTTGTCTCCAGCTTTGAGCATGCCGCCAAGTTACTCGCCCACGCCCGCCCGACTGCGAGAGAACTCGGCATCAAGTGAGCTGCGCACGTCGGCAACGAAATGGGCGACCGACTCGACACCTTCGTCGAGCAAACGGCGCATGACTGCTGCGCCTTGAATGACACCGTCGGCAACGCGGCTGGCCTCGCACGCTTGCTCGGCGTTCGACACACCGACACCCACCAGAGTCGGCAGATCGGTGTGTTGCTTCACTCGACTGGCAATTGAAATGGCTGTCGATGCGAGGGTCGCTCGTTCTCCCGTAATGCCAAGTAACCCGACGGCATACACAAAGCCGCGGGCTCGTTTTGCGATGTGCGCGAGGCGCTCGGCAAGGGCATGTCTCTCAGGCCCATTCCGAATATGGTCAACCATGAGACCAACGAAGTCTTCTTCGATAATCTCGAGGTTCCCGCGAGCCAACTCATCGGTGAAGAGGGTAAGGGGTTCAAATATATTCTCGATGGCCTGAACGCGGAGCGCGTGCTCATCGCAGCCGAGTGTATCGGCGATGCGTACTGGTTCGTCGACCGTGCGACGCGGTACGCCAACGAGCGCATCGTCTTCGATCGACCGATTGGTAAGAACCAAGGGGTACAGTTTCCGATCGCCGAGAGCTACATCGAGACGGAGGCTGCGAGCTTGATGCGCTTTAGGGCCTGCGAGCTGTACGACGCGCAACAACCCTGTGGCGCAGAGGCCAATATGGCCAAGTATTTAGCAGCCAAAGCGTCTTGGGAGGCGGCGAACGCTTGCCTTCAAACGCACGGTGGCTTCGGTTTCGCTGCCGAGTACGATGTCGAGCGCAAATTTCGCGAGACACGGC
>RGSV01000232.1 GCA_010025655.1 Acidimicrobiia bacterium | reverse complement strand
TGGCGGGTGACCTCACCCAGATCGATCTGCGCAAGCTTGAACTCGCCCGCGCGATCGCAACCCAGCCCAGGCTGTTGATAGCCGATGAATCGATGGCCGGACTTGCCGCCTCGGAAACCGACGAAATCCTGGCGCTGCTTCTGGAACTCAACCGCCAGGGTATCGCCATCATCATGATCGAGCACATCATGCGCGCGGTCGCAAGCTTTGCCGAGCGACTGGTGGTGCTCGCCACCGGAGCCAAGATCGCGGATGGCCCGACCGATGCGGTCCTCAGCGATCCCCTGGTCGAAAGGATCTACCTTGGCGATTGAAATCGTCGTCGAAGGTTTGTGCGCCGGATACGGTCAGGTAAGCGTATTACGCGAGGTGAGCCTGCGGGTTGACGATGCCGAAACGGTGGTGCGCGGATGTCCGGCCTGCCGCGAGCAGGACCGTGTCGAGCATGTGGGGGCTCGACCGGACGTGCCAGCGAGACAAAGGACTGTGCGCCCTGGGCATCGTCGCTCAGGCTTGTGCCCAGGGCCGCCATCCAGGCCGCGCCCAGGCAGGAGCCGGGGTGACCCGACAGCGGTTGTACAGGTCGGTCCAGCACGTCCGCGATGACTTGTAGCCACACGGCACTGGCCGAGCCGCCGTCGGAAGTCAGCACCCGACTGGCGGGCATGCCAATCTCGTCGAACACCTCTACGTGATGGCGTACGCCAAAGGCTATGCCTTCGAGCAACGCGCGCCACAGATGGCCCGGAGTGTGGTGCAGACCCAGACCAGTGAAGGTGCCGCGCGCCAATGGGTCGTGAATGGGAGTTTTCTCGCCGAGGAAATAGGGCAGGTTGCGCACGCCGTCGCTGCCCGCCGGAATCTGCGTGGCCCAGTGATCAAGCTTCTGGTGGCGCGTCGCGCCTGGCCGGTCGTCGGCGGCGGCGCCCAATTGCGCGGCGAACCAATTGAGAAGCGATCCGCTGCAGGCCATGCAGCCATTGGGCATGAACAGCCCCTGAACCGGGTGGTAGTCCAGGAACACGCGCGGGTCAGGCCGCGCGAGTGTCGTCACGCGCGGGCAAGACCGCGCGAGTGTTGTCAGGCGCTGGCCGCGTGCTCGCGAACGAAGCCGCGCGCTAGCTCAGGAGCAGCCGCTCGTCGAACCGCAGTCGCCGCACACGTGGCAGGCACCTGCCCGACGCATGTTTGACGAACCACAGGCCGAGCAAATCGCACCCGTACCTGCAGCTTTGCCATCGCTGTGGCTGAACACACCCGCGGCCATGCTCGCCGTGAGCTGTTCGACCGACGGAATGGTCTTCGGATCAGCGAACATGTCGGCGCCTTGGGCGGTTTCGACAGCGGTCTCTTCAACGCCAGGCAACGTGGGTTGCATGCGCTCAGCGCGAGTGAAGATGCCCAGTTCAGCGCGCTCGGCTGGCGTCATGTACTCGACAGCGAGACGGCGGAACAGATAGTCGATGATCGACGACGCCATGCGAATATCTGGGTCGTCAGTCATGCCGGCTGGTTCGAAGCGCGTGTTGATGAACGCCTCGACGAACGCGTGCAGCGGCACACCGTATTGCAGGCCATACGACACGCTCTTGGCGAACGAGTCCATGATGCCCGCGAGCGTTGAGCCCTGCTTCGACACGGTGAGGAAGATTTCGCCAGGGCGACCATCTTCGTATTCACCGACATTGGCAAAGCCCTTGCAATCAGCGACGCGGAACTCGAACGTGCGACCACGTCGCGAGCGCGGCAGTTTCTGGCGCACCGGCTGGGTGACTATGCGCTCGACGGTGCGCTCGACCACGCGCTCGGCAGTGGCCGTAACGGTGTCGGCATCTTTCTTGTCGTCGTCTTTCTTCATCGTCGAGAGCGGCTGGCCGACCTTGCAGTTATCGCGATAGATCGCGACAGCCTTCAGGCCCAGCTCCCACGACAACATGTGGATGTGCTCGATGTCTTCGACAGTTGCCGTTTCTGGCATGTTGACCGTCTTCGAGATCGCACCCGAGAGGAACGGCTGCACCGCACCCATCATGCGCACGTGGCCTTCGTAATGGATGACGTTGTCACCCATCGAGCAGGCGAACGCAGCAAGGTGCTCAGTTCGCAGGTCGGGTGAGCCGACGATGGTCTTGTTGGTGTCGATGTACTGCACGATGCGATCGGCAACCGGCTTCTCGTAGCCGAGTTTT
>RGSV01000231.1 GCA_010025655.1 Acidimicrobiia bacterium | reverse complement strand
CCGCTGATGGTCTATGACCGAGTCAAGGTATCGGTGTTGTTGCTGGGCATTTTCGTCTTTTTGTCGTTCTTGAAGATGGCCGACAACCCGCTCGTCAGTTTCGTCGATGCGGTTCGCATGACCTTCAACTCCTACGGGTGGATCCTCACGCTCGTGTCTCTCGACGTGTTGCGCCAGATCCACTACTTCGCGGCTGAGCAATTTCCGAAGTATTGGCGAGTAGTCGGTCGTATCGAAGGTGTCATCAAGTCGCCGTGGAATCGCCTCTCGTCGTTCACGCAGTACCGCCTCAGCCGAATTCTGCGATTCGTCTTGATCGTGGTGATTGGCGCCTTCCTCTTCTCAGCGGCGTTCGACACAGAGCCGATTCGCGCCTGGATGGAAGCACTCGTACGACTCTGGCAGGCCGTGCCGACAATCCTGCAATTCGTCGCGTATCTGTTGCTCGCGATTGGTCAGTTCGTAGCGATCTTCTGGTTCCTCTCTAAAGGTGGCGTCGAAGTGCTGATGCCCGAAGACATCAAGACATCGTTTGACGACGTCTGGGGTCAAGACCAAGTCGTCGGGCGAGTGAAAGAGACGCTCAGTCTGTTGGAAGACCCTGACTTGATCGAGGCCAAGGGCGGATACGTTCCGGGCGGCATCTTGTTGTACGGCCCGCCAGGCACTGGCAAGACGTTGATCGCCGAAGCTCTTGCGGGTGAAACTGGCAAGCCATTCGTCTTGATCGAACCCGGTGCATTTCAGGCGATGTTCATTGGCGTGAACATCTTGAAGGTGAAGTCGCTCTATCGACGCCTACGCAAGTTGTCGTTGCGTTACGGCGGTGTGGTGGCATTCTTCGACGAGGCCGACGTGCTCGGTCGCCGCGCGCTCTCGACGGGCGGTCAGGGCGGCCTGCGCACCGGGGCAGTGCCACAGACGTTCGGCCACGACCCTTCACTTGACTCACTTTCGTATCTCAGCCCCGTCAGCCAGTCGGTGGTGCTCGGGCACTATGACTCGATGGTCGGCGCCAAAGTTGATCGACTCGTGGTGGGAGGCGGAGGTGGTGACCTCGGCACGCTCAACGCGATCCTCGCCTCAATGCAGGGCCTGAAGAAGCCGCGCGGGTTCATCAATCGCATCAAGCGGGCGCTCGGCATGAAGCCATCGAACCCGCCGAAGTACCGCATCCTGCACGTGATGGCCACCAACTTGCCAGACTCGCTCGACGAAGCCCTTCTGCGACCGGGTCGCATCGACCGTAAGTTCCGCGTCGGGTACCCGTCGCGCGAGGGCCGCGTGCGCACCTATAAGGGCTATCTCGACAAGGTGCGCAACACGCTGACGAACGAAGACATTGAGCGTCTTGCTACTTCGAGCCCGTACTCATCAGGTGCGGTGATCAAAGACATCGTCAATGAAGGTCTCATGGCAGCTCTGCGCGACGGTCGCGACGTGATTGAGTGGCGCGACATCGTTGCGGCCAAGAGCCTGAAGGAATACGGCGTCACCGACGGCTTTGAATACATCGATCGTGAGCGTCACGCAGTAGCGGTGCACGAAGCGTGCCACGCGGTGGCGGCTTACCGTCTCAAAGCCGACTTCCAGATTGACGTCGCGACCATTGAGCGTCGCGGCGACGTCGGCGGTTTCGTTTCGCGTGTTCCCGTGGTCGAGCGCATGTTTGAGTGGAAGACCGAGATTGAGAATGACATCCAAATCTCGATCGCGAGTCTCGTCGGTGAGCGGATGTTCTTTGATGGCGACAGCACCAACGGTGTCACCGGCGATCTTGACAATGCGACACGGCTCGCGTTGGTGATGGAGTCGCGCTGGGGCATGGGTGAAACGCTCGCCTCGCACCAAGTGCTCGTCGCTGGCTCGGCAGGTGGTGCGGGTCGCGGTGGCGCTGGCACGCCCGAAGACGAGGCGGCAACCAAAGTGTCACCAGTTCTGGGTGAGCGCGTTGAGCAACGCCTGCGTGAGATTTACGACCGCACAAAGACGTTGCTCGAAGCCAACCGTTATGAAATTCTCTCGCTCGCCCATGCCCTCGAGTGGCATCGCACGCTGAATGGTGCTGACGTCGAAGCCGTCATCAACCGCACACGTGGCCCGATCATTGACGGGGCGGTCTATGGGGTCGAATCGGTGCGCACAACGATCGAGGCCTATCACGCCGAAGCCGTGCACTTGCACCGCACGGGTCAAGGCCAGCCGCG
>RGSV01000024.1 GCA_010025655.1 Acidimicrobiia bacterium | reverse complement strand
GTGAATCTGCAATGCGAGTGTGCTCTTGCCAGAGCCCATCGTGCCGAAACTAAAGCGCAGGGTCGCCATGAACGTCAGTTCTGTGTGGCGCTCGTGACGCGGCTGGTCGTCGATGGTGCAAAACCCCTCATTGGAAGAGTCGGGCGCTGCAGCCAGTTGTCGTCGAGATACGAAGCAACACCATCAATGGCGTGAATTGTGTAGGCGTGTCGCGGTTTGTCGCTGTTGTTGGCTGCCGAGAGATGCGGCACTGCACCGTCGAGCAACACCAGGGTGCCACGCTTAGCTTCAAGACAGGCGAGCGAGTCGAGTGGATACGGCTCAGCCACGAGCACGTCGGTCACCGTTGAGGTGCGCGCTTCATTCAGTCGCGAGCGTTCGCGAACGGGCAGTCGGTGTCCGCCGGGGAGCGCCCACATACAGCCATTCTCTGTCGTTGCATCATCGATTGCGAACCAGAAACCGACGACACTGCGCGGCTCGGTCCACAGATACGTGTGGTCGGTGTGGCACGTGACTTCTCCACCGATGCGCGGCTGTTTGAAGATATACATCGATTGCAGGAGCAGTGGCTCGATCATGCCGATGTCGCTTGCAACGGCAGCCAACTGTGGTGTGCGACTGAACGAGTCAAATACCGGATCAAGGTCGTGCATCGCGTGACCGAGCTTGTTCAGACAGAGATGGGCATCATCGCGCAGATGGCCGGCGGCGTCAAAGGCGTCTTTCTCAAAGAAACAGCGAATTGCTTCACCGCTCGACAAGAAGTAGTCGTCACCCGCATGCAACGGCTTGCCGTCAGCGGTAAAGATCGTCGCCTGTTCTGGTGATGGCACGTGCTGCTCGGCAAGTTGCATGGCCCGTTCTCGCAATGCCAGACAATGTTCTTCGGAGACGAAGTCAGGGACGACGAGGAATCCATCGCGTTGAAATGCGGTGACCTGTTTTTCGGTGAGATATCGAGGCATCGTGTTGGTCACTTGTTGGGTTGAGTGAAGTTTGAAGCTTCAGGAAACGCATGTGGAATCATCTCGCTCATACGACGAGGCGCTCCTTCAACCTCAATCAACATGTCGGGCCCGCCATGTTCCCACAGCAATTGGCGACACCGGCCGCACGGAGTCACCGGCGCGCCATTGCCGACCGTGCAGACGGCGACGAGGCGTCCACCTCCGGTGCGTGCGAGCTCGCTGATCATCCCGCATTCGGCACAGAGCGTGAGACCATACGACGCATTTTCGACGTTGCAGCCCGTGACAATACGACCGTCACTCGTCAAGCCTGCTGCACCGACGCGAAACTTGGAATAGGGAACATACGCAAAGGTCGCCGCTTCATGAGCTGCGGAGCGCAGGGCTGCCCAATCGATGTTCGTCATTGGCGCAACGCTAGTCAGCGCCGCCGGTCGCGCGGTTTGGCGTGATGTTCGAGTTCATACAACATGACTCCGCTGCCACGCCGTATCCACAGACCCGCACCAGTCTCATCAAAGTGCTTGGCGAGATGCTTGCGATACCACACCCCCGAACGCACGTAGACGTCTAGGTCGGTCGACTTTCGCTCGACGACATGAGCCATGTCGAAGTGCGTCGGGACCTCGAGATACAGTGCCGTGCGAGTGGCAGCTGCCAGGTTCTTGATGGCGCGTGCAGCAGCGGTGTCGTCGAGATACTGCAGCACACCGACACAAGTAACCAGATCGAACGGGTAGCGCGGTCGCCACTGCGAGATGTCTCGTTGCTCGTGGCCATACTCCGCGCAGGCGTGCGCACTGATGTCAATGGAAACGACCTTCACTTGGGGATGGGTCTTGCGGTACCACGAACTCCAGTGGCCACGGCCGGCACCGACCTCGAGCATCGAGCGAACGGGCGCCTGCCACCAGGCCAAGAGCGCGTGCACTGCACTAGCGAGGTTGGCCACCTCAGTCTTTGAGTGCACGGGTCGCGAACCGTAGAAGCGTGAATAATACGAGGAGTCAAATGTCGTTCTTGGCACATGTCGTGTGTAGCAGGAACACAACTAGCCTTGCGAACCAGCGACCAATCAGGAAGGCGTGTGCCATGTCGATCTACAACGTGAAAATCAAGGGTCTGATGAGTGCGACTGACGTGCTTGCGGCGCGCAGTGGCGGCGTCACGCTGGTTGTCAACGTGGCGTCGAAGTGTGGTCTCACCCCGCAATACACGGGTCTCGAGGCACTGCACAAAGAATTCGCCAAAGACGGGTTCTCAGTGGTCGGGGTGCCGTGCAATCAATTCGGGGGTCAAGAGCCAGGGTCAGCCGAGGAGATCACCACCTTCTGCTCGACGAGTTACGGCGTGACGTTTCCGCTTACCGAGAAGATTGAGGTCAACGGCACGGGTCGACACGCGTTGTACGACTCGCTTACTGCGGTGGCCGATGCCGAAGGCCACTCAGGAGACATTCGCTGGAACTTTGAAAAGTTCCTCGTCGGCAAAGACGGCAAGGTCATCGCCCGATTCAGCCCGATGGTGACCCCGGAGGATGCGACACTGCGGGCTGCAATTCGTACCGCGCTGAACTGACCACCCATGCGTGTTGCTGCGATTCAGATGTCGATGGCGGTCGACACTGCGACGAATATTGCGGTCGCCGAACGCCTCGTGCGTGATGCCGCAGCGCAGGGTGCGCACATCGTCTTGATTCCAGAACTCTTCGAGGGTCACTACTTCTGCAAAGACCAACGCGCCGAAGAGTTGCAGCGTGCGCTACCTCTCGACGGCCACCCGACGATTTCGCACTTCGCCAAGGTGGCGCGTGAGTTGCAGGTGGTGCTGCCACTGAGCCTCTTTGAACGAGCCAACAACGCCTACTTCAACACGGTGGTTGTCGTTGACGCAGATGGTGCGGTGCTCGGCAAGTATCGCAAGAGCCATATTCCTGACGGACCGGGATATTCCGAGAAGTTTTATTTCTCGCCAGGCGATACCGGGTTTCGTGTCTGGCGGACCAAGTTCGGTGCTGTCGGCGTTGGCATCTGTTGGGACCAGTGGTTTCCCGAAGCCGCTCGCAGCATGGCGCTGCTCGGTGCCGATGTGATTCTGTATCCAACCGCCATCGGCAGTGAGCCGCAGAACCCGACGTGGGATTCAAGCGCCCACTGGCAACGCGTGATGCAGGGCCATGCCGCTGCCAATCTGGTTCCCGTCGTTGCAGCCAATCGCACCGGCCGCGAAGTGGGCAACCCGACGACGGTGACCTTCTACGGTTCGTCGTTCATTACCGATGCAACAGGGGAGAAGGTTGCCGAAGCGGGGCGTGACGACGAGCGTGTGCTGGTCGCCGAAATTGACGTCGAAGCAAATCGAGCGATGCGTGCAGCGTGGGGTTTATTCCGCGATCGCCGCCCTGAGTTGTATGGCGCGCTTACGACGCTTGATGGTGCTCGCACCGCTTTCGACGGCGCCAACGAAACGCCACGGCGCTGAGTCACGCATGATGCGCATGCCGGCGGAGTTTGCCCGCCATGAACGCACGGTGATGTGCTGGCCGGCCCGTCATGAACTGTACGGCCAGCGACTCGGTGATGCATATCTTGCGCACGCCTCAGTGGCTCGCACCATCTCTGGCTTTGAGCCCGTCACCATGATTGCCAACCACCAAGATATTGAACGCGCTGCTGCGCAGTGCGGCAGCACAGTGGAAGTCGTGGCACTACCGATTGACGACTCATGGTTTCGTGACACGGGGCCGATCTATGTCAGCGACGGGCTACAGCGCGTCGGCACGAGTTGGAAGTTCAACAGTTGGGGAGGCAAGTATCTGCCGTACGACAACGACGCCAAGGTTGCAGCGGCATGGCTGCATCTGCGCGGCGAGACAAATCGCAGCATCGACATGGTGCTCGAAGGCGGGTCGATCACGACAAACGGTGAAGGCACGCTGCTGACGACCGAGCAGTGTCTCTTAAACAAGAACCGCAATCCACACCTGTCGCGTGAGCAGATTGAGGCTCGGCTTCGTAGCGAGCTTGGGCAAGAGCGTGTTGTCTGGCTACCGCACGGGTTGCATCTTGACGACGGCACCGATGGCCACGTCGACAACGTCGCGGCGTTCGCCGACGAGCAAACGGTGGTGCTGCAAGGCTGCGACGACACAGCAGAGCCCGACCACCAGCGCATGGCGGTGAATCGTCGCGTGGTAGAGGACGCTGGTTTCATAGTGCGCGAAGTACCCGTCTTGCCATTTACTGATGTCGACGGTCGCAGGGTTGTGGTGCCCTACGTGAACTTCTATGTCGTGAACGGCGGCGTCATTGTGCCCGTGTGTGGTCACCCGGCCGATGACGATGTGCTGGCACTACTTGGCGAATGGTTTCCGTCGCGTGAAGTCGTCGGGCTCGACGTTGGTGAAATTCTTGCCTATGGCGGCGGCGGCATTCACTGCATCACGCAGCAGATACCAGCGCTGTAAAACTCGAGACTGACCTCAGACCGGTGCGTCGCAGGAGCGGCGTCAACTACGCCTCGAATCGTTCGGTAACGCGCGAGGCGAGGTATGAGCCAATCGCCAGCGACGCGGTCGCCGCTGGTGACGGGGCATTGCAGACATTGAAGACTCGTGCGGTCTCACGAATCGCAAAGTCATCAAGCAGATTTCCATCACGGTCACACGCTTGGGCCCGTACGCCGGCTGGCGCTGGCACCAAGTCGCCTTCCGTTACGTCTGGCACGAGCTGTTGGAGTGCACGAACGAAAGCGCGTTTCGAGAACGAGCGCCGATACTCTCCGAGACCCGTACGCCAGTACTTTCTTGCGACTTTTCGAAAACCAGGCCATGTCAACGTTTCAACGAGCTCGCCAGGCCGCACAGTTGTCTTGGTGTAGCCCTCACGCGCGAAGGCAAGCACGGCGTTCGGCCCGCACTCCACGGCACCATCAATCATGCGCGTGAAGTGCACTCCAAGAAACGGAAATGATGGGTCTGGAACCGGATAGATCAGATGTCGCACCAGATGGCGAGCAGAGTCACGGAGGGTGTAGTACTCGCCGCGAAATGGAAGAATCTGGAGATCGAGGTCGCTCACCGTTTGGCGGGTCAAACGATCAGACTGCAAGCCACCACAGGTCACCACGAACTTGCACGTGTGCTCACCGCGGGTGGTGTGCACACGCACCTCGTGCTCACCAGGTGAGATTGTGACTACAGCTTCATCGAGTCTGATTTCACCACCCAAGGCACGAATATGTCGAGCCATCGCCTCGGCTACTGCGCCATAGTCGACGATGCCAGTGTGTGGCACAAACAACCCAGCGACACCAGCGCAGTGGGGCTCACGCTCCCGAATCTCTGCTGGTGTGAGTCGCCGGAGACCACCAAGCCCGTTGGCGCTCCCACGTCGCTCGAGCTCGTCGAGCTGCGGTACCTGTGAGTCAGCAAGTGCGACTACGACCTTTCCGCATACTTCATGGGGAATCTGTTCTTCACGACAAAAGTCAAGAAGTTTGTTGTAGCCCTCGACACATAAGCGCGCTTTCAGTGAGCCCGGGCGATAGTAAAGACCTGAGTGGATTACACCGCTGTTATGCCCAGTCTGATGCTGTGCAACTGCCGGCTCCTTTTCTATGACGACCAATCGTCGACCAGGCATCTGCTGCAAGAGATGCAGTGCCGTTGCCAAGCCAACAATGCCACCGCCAATGACGATGACGTCGTTGCGCGTGGTCACAGGTTCAGACCGGTGCGTCGCAGGGGCGGCGTGGCAGCACGGTGGCAGGGAACGAAGACCACATGTCATCAAGTAATGCATCACGCTGGGTGGCCGATGCGGGGTCGTTCCACAAATTACGACGCTGCAGAGGATCATGGGTGAGGTCGTACAACTCACCCTCGGTGCCGTCGTGCACGGTGCCCGGCAGCATCGCAGTGCACACCCAGTTGTCACGACAGATCGTGCGTGCGCCGACGATCTTTCCGAACAACACGCTGTCCCACTCGGTGAGCACACGTTCGTGACCCAGCGAAACGGCCTCGTCATCTGAAGTTGGCAGCCGTTCGGCCTCGGCGTAGTCGGGGTGTGGCAAACCAGCGATTGTCGCGAAGGTGCCAGCCAGTGACACCAAGCCGACAGGTGCACTCACACGCGCAGGTGAAATGCGCGCTGACGGCGCAGGTCGCCAGATGAGCGGCAGACGCATCAACGAATCAACGTGGTACGGCCCTTTGAACATGAGCCCGAAGTCGCCCTGCAGCTCGCCATGATCGGTCGTGTAGAGCACGTCGAGGTCGTTGCCCCAACCGCGCGCACCAATGCGTGAGAGCACGCGGCCAACCGCTTCGTCAATCAACTCATTCTCGATGTGCGCCATGGCGTTGATCTCGCGCACATGATCGGCGGTGAGGGTCTTCGGCACCCATTTGGCTGGCGCTTCGTAGTTCGAGACGAACGTGCCCTCATACCAGAGTCGCCAGTGGCGGGGCTTGTCGTCGAGCACACGCTCTCGTTCGCTCGCATCGGCGATGTATCCAGGTGGAAGATCAAGATCACGCCAGTTGACGCGCCCGATTTCGCTCTTTGGCGGATCCCACGGATGATGCGGGTCGGGAAAACTCATCCAACAAAACCAGTCGGCATCATCAGGCAGCGAGTCGAGCCACGCAATCGTTTGGTCGGCAACCCACTCGGTGTGATACCACTCGCGGGGGATGTCGTTGTGCTTCACCTGCGGCGCGCCAGTTTCGCCACCACCACCGGCATTCACCTGTAACTGCTGATCGAGCACTTGGAAGAACATGCCCGCCGCGGCAGGGTTCTTTTCGCGCAGCCATCGGGCGTAATGAAATGGACCCATACCCCCGTGGGTTGCGAGAGCGAAGTGCTCGAAGCCGCGATGGGGTGCAGGTAAACCGTCGGCGTCAAGGTGCATCTCGGTCTCGAGACCACCCGAGCCAATGCGATTCTCGGCAAACCGCAGAAACGGATCAATGAACGGCTCGAAGTGTGCCTTGCCGACGAGTGCGGTGCGATAGCCGGCTCGCCGCAAATCAGACGCAATGCTCGGCGCGTCGCTTGCAAGCGGCACGCCATTCATCCACACACCATGGGTGCTTACGTGTTGTCCGGTCAACATCGTGCTGCGCGACGGCATGCACACCACGTTTTGCGGATGTGCGCGGTCATACACGATGCCGTTCGCCGCAAGTGAGTCGATGACGGGGGTACGCGCAATCTCGCCGCCGTTGCAACCGAGCGCGTCATAACGTTGCTGGTCGGTGGTGATGTAGAGAATTTTGCGACCCATCAGCCGCCGGCCTCCATGAGTTGCTTCAGTTTGTGCAGACCCTCACCTGCCGCACCACCGATGACGAGGGCGAGTGCTTCAGGTTCCATGTCGGTCGAATACACCACCGTCGAGCCACCGCGGCCGTCGTCCAGCACATCGCAGGTGCCGAGGTGTGCGGTGATGCCTGGATTGCCAACGATTCGATATTGAAACCGTCGTAGCGAGTGGTCGTGTGTGATGATGTCCTCTTCGAAGGTGATGCCACTCGGCAGGGTGATCCAGCGCTTCTTACCCTCGACGCGACAGCCGCTGAGCGGAAACCATTCGTGCTGACGCTCGAGGGCTCCGACGAGTTTCCACACGGTGTCTGGGTCTCGGTCAATGTGCACGTGTCGTCGCACTGAACCCATGGTGAAAATGTAGTAGCGAAGCGCCGACTGGGTATCAGCCGAGAGACCAGTCGATTGCGCTGTGACCCGCATGTTCAAGTGCCGCATTGACGCGTGAGAACGGTCGTGAGCCAAAGAAACCGTTGTGGGCTGAGAGCGGTGATGGATGTGCCGACTCGATAATCGTGTGACGCGAGGTGTTAATCAGCGACTTCTTGCGTCGGGCATTGGCTCCCCACAACACGAAGACCACGAAGTCGCGCTCATTGACGACACGAATTACCTCGTCAGTGAATGTCTCCCAACCCTTACCGTGATGTGAGCCTGCGCTACCGGCACGCACCGTCAGCGTCGTGTTCAGCAACAACACACCTTGCTGTGCCCACTTCGTGAGGTTGCCGTGCGATGCAACTGCGATGCCGAGATCGTCACGCAACTCTTTGAACATGTTCTGCAACGAAGGTGGCACTGCCACGCCGTGTTGAACAGAAAAACACAGACCATGCGCCTGACCCGCGCCGTGATAGGGGTCTTGGCCGAGAATCACCACGCGTACGTCGGCATACGGCGTGAGGTGCAGGGCGGCGAACACATCTTCGTGTTTCGGGTGCACCACGCCGCGCGATCGTTCATCGCGCACGAACTGTTGCAGTTGTTGCCAGTATGGCTTTTCAAACTCGCCGCGTAACAGTGGGTTCCAATCAGTGGTCATCAACGCTCAGAAGCGGTCGCGCACGGCCCACAAGTCGGGGAAGACGGGGCGAAAGAGCGTTGCCACCAGATACTCGGCACCTGACGAGCCACCCGTGCCGTGTTTGTGGCCGATGGTGCGCTCGACCATCTTCACATGTCGATAACGCCACTCCTGCAATCCTTCGTCGATGTCGACGAGTCGCTCGAGCACCAACGCCGCCTCTGCGTCATGTTGATACGCGCTGAGCACCACGTCTTGCACGGCCTGAGTTGGCGTGTATGCAGTCGTCACATCACCATTAAGCGCCGTCGGTGGCACGGCGTGACCGCGTGCAGCCAGATAGGCGAGCGTGTGGTGCCAGAGCGAGGGTCGATGCAAGGCGGCCGTCAGTCGCTGATGCTCGTCTGAACCGTCGGCGAAACTTGCCAACACCGACTGGTCACGTCGGCCAAGCACGATTTCAACTTCACGAAACTGCGCCGACTGAAACCCGCTGGCGGCCTCGAGACGCCCACGAAACGTGCCGAACTGCAGTGGCGTCATGGTCTCGAGCACGTCGACCTGGGCAACGAGGGTCTTCAGAATCGTGCGGATGCGACCGAGTGATGCCAGCGCATCATGACTGCGGGCAGCCCGAAGCATTGCACCTGATCGAGTGAACTCATGCAACAGCGTCTTGAACCACAATTCGTAGGTCTGGTGAATGACGATGAACAACAGCTCGTCGTGCTCAGGTTCGTCGGCTCGCGGCGTTTGCAATGACAGCAGCTCAGGCACCCGCAGATACGACGAATAGGTGGTGGCTCGTTGATTCGGCGTCGAATCACTCGCGCGCATAAGGTGACACTATGTCACGTGACGGTGCTGCAGACGTAGCGCGGCTTGATGCGATAGACCCGCTACGGCACTGGCGCGACGAGTTCGTCATTACCGACCCCGAGTTGTGTTATCTCGACGGCAACTCGCTTGGCCGTCTACCCAAACGTACCGTCGATCTCGTGCATCGATATCTCGTCGAAGAGTGGGGTAGCGAACTCGTCACCGGATGGTCGCACTGGATCGATGAAGCGCAACGGGTTGGTGATCTGATTGGCAAGGCAGCTCTTGGCGCAGCGAGCGGTCAGATACTCGCCGTCGACACAACGAGTGTCAACTTCTTCCAGCTGTGCGACGCTGCGATGCGAGCGAACCCAACTCGCAAGGTCGTGATCAGTGATACTGCGAACTTTCCGACCGACCGATACATCTTGGAAGGCCTGTGTGCCCAACACAACAAACGACTGGTGTTGATCGACGATGAAGCAGGCGAAGAGTACGTCACATCCGAGATGTTGGCGCGCGAGTTGAATGCTGACACTGCTCTCGTCACGTTGTCAGTGGTGCAGTATCGCTCGGGCGCCCTGCATGACGTTGCACAGCTCACCCGACAGGCCCACGCAGCAGGAGCGCTCGTGTTATGGGATGCCAGTCACGCCGTCGGTGTTGTCGACCTGCAGTTCGACCGTGACGAGGTGGATCTCGCCGTGGGATGCACATACAAGTACGGCAACTCGGGGCCCGGCTCACCGGCGTGGTTGTACGTCAACAAGCGACTGCAAGATTCGTTGCGCGTGCCGATTCAAGGTTGGTTCGCCCAGCGTGATCAATTTGCGATGGGTCAGGGCTTCGAACGAGCTGAAGGCATGCGCGGGTTTCAGATTGCGAGCCCATCGATCATTGGAATGCGCTGCGTCGAGGCCGCCTTTTCGATGATTGCCGAAGCAACACTGCCGGCGATTGCCGCAAAGGCCGCACTCGGCACCGACCTGATGGTGCGGCTGCACGATGCCTGGTTGGCACCCCTCGGTTTTTCGCTCACCACGCCGCGTGACCCGATGCGCCGGGGTGGTCACGTGACACTGCGGCACCCTCACGCCAAACAGATTGCGACGGCGATGCGCGAGATAGTGAAGGTGATCCCCGACTATCGAGAGCCATCGAGCATTCGACTGGCGATGTCACCGCTCGCAACGAGTTTCACCGAGGTCTATCGAGGTTTCGAACGTATTCGCACACTCGTTGAAGGTGGCGACTACCGCCGAGTACAGGCCGCGACGAGTCGTGTTACCTAACGCCACACGGTGACATCGGGGGTCACTCGAGTCATCGGTTGCTGAACGTCGACCCAATCACCAACACGTGGACATGGTTGGTTGGTCGTGACCAACATCGTGGTGTGCATATGTGGTGCCTCGAGCATCGAGAGTCGCTGCTGAGCGAAGTGGAAGGGGCTGCGACCGTCGTCGAGAGCCGTCACACCGTGGCTCGACCCGCAGCCGACCATGACGAGTTGTGATTCGTTGTCGACGCGCGAGCCGCGATAGCCGGCTGCGCTTCCTGCACTCAGTGAACGCACGGCAAGCACGTCGGCTTGCAGCGTGACCATCGATTTGTCACCCAGCCATAGCGACGTTCCAGTGCGCACCACCACACGGTGTTGAAGTCGCGCGCGCAGGCGATTAGCCGCAGCGCCGATATGACTGGCGAAAATCGGCAGATCACTCGCGAGAGATGCGGCGAGCAGAGCGACTTCATCGGCGTGATCGTCGTCGGAGCCGACGAGTGGTGGGTGCACCGACCAACCGACCACGCGGTGCCCGGCGTCCTCTGCGGCACGCCGTAGCGACGCGGCCTCAGAAACCTCAACACCGAAACGTTGCATTGCAGAGCGGATTTTGACAACAACGGCGTGTTGTGAGGCGAGACGTATGAGGTGTGCTAAATCGTGCTGGTTCGTCACGGTGAGCACTGCGTCGGCACGCGGCAGTGCTTCGACCGCCATTCCCATCGGTGTCAGCACGAACGGTGTCAA
>RGSV01000230.1 GCA_010025655.1 Acidimicrobiia bacterium | reverse complement strand
AGGGCGAACACGGGCTGCCGTTTGGCGACGCCGCGGAATGCATCGAGCGAGCTGGCAGCAGTGCCAGGCGAAATCACCGAGACTGCGGCAAACGACCCGAGGGCGAGCACCGAATAGAGCACGACATATGTGAGCGCTGACGACACGCCGTCGATAGCCGACGGCGAACCAATGTGGCCAGCTGCTTCGAGGCCAACCAAGATGAAGCCGGCGTGGCTGATCGATGAATACGCGAGCATGCGCTTCACGTCGGTCTGCACGATGGCGAGCACCGATCCGACCACCAAGGTGAGAATGGCGAGCACGAACACCACTGGTCGCCAGTCGTCGGCACGTGCGGGAAACGAAACGACGAAGAGCCGCACGAATGCCACGACGGCCGCAACCTTGCCGAGTGAAGCCATGAAGCCGGTGACGTGGGTTGGAGCACCTTGATACACATCAGGCGTCCACGAGTGAAACGGCACGAGCGACGTCTTGAACCCGAACCCCACCACGAGCAGTGCGACACCGGCGAGCAACATCGTGTCGTTGCGTGGCACGGTGACCTCGTCGGCAAGCACCGTGGCGATGCCACCGAAGTTGGTTTGCCCCGTCGTGCCGTACACGAGGGCGATGCCGTAGAGCAAGAAGGCTGATGCAAACCCGCCGAGGATGAAGTACTTGAGACCTGCTTCTTGACTCGCTGAGCGACGTCGATCGCTTGCCGCCAGTACGTACAGCGACAGGCTGAGAATCTCGATGCCGAGGAATGCCGCAAGCAGATCGTTGGCGCTCACCATGACCGCGGCGCCAAGGGCAGAAGTGAGCATGAGTGCGTAGGGCTCGAGCGAGTCAAGCGACGAAGAGATGTCACGCGTGTCGGGCGAGCCTGCCGAGTCACGTGACGCCGCGTCAGATGTCGTCATCGCCGACATCACCACAATGAAGCACACCGCGATGATCGCCACGAGGCCGAAACGATCGTGGGCAATGGTGCCCTTCACCAGGGTGCGAGCAGCTTCGGTCTCGAGTGCGGCGAACTGCAGACTGGCGAGCACCGCCGCGCTACCCGCGGTCGTCGCAGCGACGATCGCATACCAGCCGCGCGGCCAGCGCGGTGTAAGTGAGCCGACCAAGAGCAGCACGAGCGCGCCAGCCAAGAGTGCGATGTAGGGCGAGAGGGCATACCACTCGATGGTGGGGGGCATGAAGTCGGCGGTGACGTCCATCGATTACTCCCCTGCTACACCGTGTTGCGGCTGGCGATAGTCGGTGCGATCTTCGACGTGTTCAATGAGGGCTTTCACACTGGGTTCGATGCGCGAGAGCATGGGTTTCGGATACACGCCGGTGAAGATAATGATGGCGACGAACGCCGACAGCAGCAGGCCTTCGCGCAGACGCAACTCAGCAAAGCCACGATTCGCTTCGTCGGGCTCACCATGAAAGACCCGCTGGTAGGCCCAGAGCAGATACAGCGCGGCGAGCACAACGCCAACGGTGCCGATAATCACCCACCAGCGCGCAGTGTCGAACGAGCCAATCAAGATGAGGAACTCACCCACGAAGCCATTGAGCCCCGGCAGACCGATCGACGAGAGCATCACGACCATGAAGAATCCGGCGAACACCGGTGCCACCTGTTGCAAACCGCGCAGCTCGGCAATCTGACGAGTGTGGCGACGTTCGTAAATCATGCCAACGAGCAAAAACAACGCCCCGGTCGAGACACCATGATTGACCATCTGCATGACACCACCCGACAATGCCTGGTCGGTGAGCGCAAACGTTCCGAGCACGATGAACCCGAGGTGTGCGACGCTCGAGTAAGCGACGAGTCGCTTCAAATCCTTCTGCATGGTTGCGGCAATCGCGCCGTAGATGATGCCGATGACCGCGAGCGTGTAGAGCGCCGGGCGTGCCCACACGCTCGCCTCGGGGAAGAGATACACGCCAAAGCGCAGAAGGCCATAGGTGCCCATCTTCAGCAACACGCCAGCCAGAATCACCGAACCCGCAGTCGGCGCCTGCGTGTGTGCATCGGGCAGCCACGTGTGCACCGGGAAGAGCGGCACCTTCACCGCGAAGCCCGCGAGCAGTGCAGCGAAGAGCCAGAACTGCGTGCTGGCCGGCAGGTGCGCGCTGTCGACCTTCGCCAGCGCGCGCCTGCCGGCCAGCACGCAGTTCTGGCTGTTCGCGGCACTGCTCGCGGGCTTCGCGGTGAAGGTGCCGCTCTTCCCGGTGCACACGTGGCT
>RGSV01000229.1 GCA_010025655.1 Acidimicrobiia bacterium | reverse complement strand
TCGGGCATGTATCGCCACGAGGTGCGGGTGCGCTACGGCGACTGCGACATGCAGAAGGTCGTCTTCAATGCCCACTACCTTGCGTATTCCGACGATGCGGTGATGTGTTGGTTTTCGGCTCGGCTCGGCGATCGCATGCACGAGTTTGACTGCATGTTGAAGACCGTGAACATCGTCTGGCATCGGCCGTTACGTCTCGGCGACACCGCGCAACTCGACTGCACGGTCAAGCGCTGGGGCAACTCGTCGTTCGACGTGCTGATCAGCGGGCAGGTGGCTGGCGAGCCATCGTTTGACACCACCATCGTGTACGTGTCGACCACGCCGGGGGCGCCACAGGTCGTGCCCGTGCCCGACTGGGTGCGTGCGGCGTTGCGTCAAGACGAGCAACTCGCCACGGCGTAGCGGTCGCGCGCCGCACCACACCGTGCGCTCTACTCTGGATGCATGGCGCAGTTCGGTGATGTCGTCACCGAATTCGCAAGCAGGGGATTGATTCACGACTCGACCGATCGCGGCGAGCTCTCACAACGCTCAACTTCTGCGCAACTCGCTGCCTACGTCGGCTTTGATCCGACGTCTGACTCGCTACACATCGGCAATCTGCTCGGGCAAATCTCGTTGCGACGTTTGCAACTACTCGGTCACCGACCAATCGTGCTTGCGGGTGGTGCGACGGGCATGGTTGGCGACCCATCGGGTCGTAGCGAAGAGCGCAACCTGCTTGATTCCGACACTCTCGCTGCCAACGTCGCCAACATCAAGCAGCAACTCGAGCGACTGTTGGACTTCGAGAACGGCTCAAACGCCGCAACTCTCGTTGACAATGCCGACTGGACCCGCGACGTGCCCGTGCTCGAGTTTCTGCGTGACGTTGGCAAGCACATCACCGTCAATCAGATGATGGCCAAAGACAGTGTGAAGTCGCGGCTCGCCGACGAGAACGGTCTTTCGTACACCGAGTTCAGCTACATGCTCTTGCAGGCCAACGACTTTCGCCACCTCTGTGAACACCACGACTGCGAGATGCAGATGGGCGGCAGCGATCAGTGGGGCAACATCACCGCTGGTATCGACCTGATTCGCAAGCGACTCGGCCGCAGTGCCTACGGCCTCACCTGGCCGCTTCTCACCAAGAGCGACGGCTCGAAGTTTGGCAAGACCGCCGACGGTGCGGTGTGGCTCGATGCGAAGAAGACGTCGCCCTATCAGTTCCGCCAGTTTTGGGTGCAAGTCTCTGACGACGACATAGAGCAGCTCTTGCCGCGCTTTTCGCTGCAATCGCTTGATGAGATCAGTGTGTTGCTCGACGCCCAGCGCGCCAACCCGGCGGCTCGACCTGCGCAGCGGGCGCTCGCCCGTGAGATGACCGCACTCGTGCACGGCGCCGCCGCCGCTGATGCTGCCGACGCCGCAGCCGACATTCTCTTTGGTGGCGACCCGATGTCTGCGACGCGTTCAACGATGGACTTCATTGCCGCCGAGGTGCCCGCCACCAAAATGGGCACAGCGGTATTGGCGGATCCTGCCGGCATGCTTGCAGCGCTGCCCGGAGTGGCGGCCAGCAAGAGCGAAGCCCGCCGCCTGCTCACGCAAAAGAGCGTGCGAATCAACGGTGTGGTCGTTGCGGCTGATGCTGATTTACACGCGATTCCGCTCTTGCACGAACGCTGGCTGCTCGTACGCAAGGGCAAAACGACCTACCACTTGGTCGATTTCGGCCGGTAACGGCGAGGCAGGCAGACCCGAGCGAGGCGACGGGCGAGCGGGGCCACCCAAGCGGGCAGGCCCGCGGGTAGACCCCAAAAGCCCGCAGGTTGTGGGGTCCCACCTCTCTCCGCTAGTCTGGCGAGTCCGCGTTTCAGGACCCCGACAAGGTCAGAGTCCGAAAGCGGAAAGAGCGGAGACCTCTGCCGAAGGCATGTGTCCGCGTGAAGCTCCTTGAAAACGGAAGAGAAGACTGAACGCCAGTGCGGGCAGCAATGGTGACCTCGTGTCACTAGATGCTGTCTGTCAATTCGTTGGTGTCACCTCAGCAGTGACACTGACACAAAGTAATAACCAGATCAGATGAGCATCTGATCGGTCAGGACATGTTCGGTGCGGACAGGTGCAAACCTGAAAAACCGGCATGAGCCCTTCGAAAAACTTCCCTCGCCTACAGCGCGTAACACGAAAGTGTGAAGTGAGTAGAGCGAGACGTTTTTGACGGAGAGTTTGATCCTGGCTCAGGACGAACGCTGGCGGCGT
>RGSV01000228.1 GCA_010025655.1 Acidimicrobiia bacterium | reverse complement strand
AGCGGCCAACTTCCTCGACATCGGCGGCGGCGCGAACGCCGACGTGATGGCGGCCGCGCTCGAAGTCATCAACTTCGACAAGGACGTCAAGTCGATTTTCATCAACATTTTCGGCGGTATCACCCGCGGCGAAGAAGTGGCGAAGGGAATCGTCGAAGCGCTGAGTCGGGTCGACCTGCGCGCACCGATCGTCATCCGCCTCGACGGAACCAACGCGGAACAGGGTCGCGAGATCCTGGCCAAGGCCGGTATTCCCGAGTCGAAACTCATGTCCAAGCCCACCATGCTCGAAGCGGCCAAGGCCGCCGTCGCGCTCGCCAACGGGAAGTGATGTCATGGCCATCTTCGTGAACCAGAACACCAAGGTCATCGTGCAGGGCCTCACCGGCGGTCAGGGCAAGTACCACGGTCTGCGCAACAAGGCCTACGGCACGCAAGTCGTGGGCGGTGTCACACCTGGGAAGGGTGGCACCGACGTCGAAGGCATTCCGGTGTTCAACAGCGTCGCTGATGCCGTTGCGGCGACCGGCGCCGACGCGTCATTCGTGGCCGTGCCACCGAAAGCTGCACCGGCGGCGATTCTCGAGGCAGCTGCCGCCGGAGTCAGATTTATCGTCTGCATCACTGAGGGAGTTCCAGCGCAAGATGAGGCGCGCGTGTACGCCACGCTGAAGCGCGACTATCCGAACACGCGACTCCTCGGCCCCAATTGCCCAGGCATCATCAGCCCAGGCAAGTGCAACATCGGCATCACTGCAGGTGAAATCGCCCAACCGCCAACCAAGGGCGGCAAGAACGTCGGTATCGTTTCGCGCTCGGGCACGCTCACGTATCAGGCGCTCTTTGAACTCAAGCAACAGGGCATCGGTGTCACTACCTGCGTGGGCATCGGTGGCGACCCGGTACCGGGCACGTCGTTCGTTGACTGTCTCGCTGAGTTTCAAAATGATCCAGAGACGAGTGCCATCTTGATGATCGGTGAAATAGGTGGCTCAGCAGAGGAAGAAGCCGCTGAGTTCATCAAGGCCAATGTCACCAAGCCGATGAGCGCCTACATCGCTGGCGTCACCGCACCAGCCGGCAAGAAAATGGGTCACGCCGGGGCCATCGTCTCGGGTGGCAAGGGCACTGCGCAAGGAAAGATGGATGCCTTGCGTGCTGCAGGTGTAAAGGTCGGAGCCAACCCAACCGAAGCCGGCGAACTGATGGCTCAGATCATCAAGTCGCTCTCGTAATGCGCTGAGGTCGAACTCGTAGAATTCGAGTTGCCATGCGCATCGCCGAACTGCTTGCGCGCGGACGCACCTTTTCGTTCGAGTTCTTTCCGCCAAAAACTGACGAAGCACAAGCCCAGCTCGCCAACACCATCACCGAGCTGGCACCACTGAAGCCGAGTTTCTTCTCTGTCACCTATGGTGCGGGTGGCAGCACGCGCACGCGTACCCGTGACGTGGTGGTTGAACTGGCGCGCAGCGGCGTGGTGCCACCAATGGCGCATCTCACCTGTGTAGGTCACACCCGTGACGACATCAACCTGCTGCTCGGTGAATACAAAGCGGCCGGGGTGGAGAATATTCTCGCGCTCGGTGGTGACCTGCCAAGTGACCCTTCTCTTGCCGGGCCGAGCGACTTTCACCACGCGCTTGATTTGGTCGAACATCTGCGCGAACACTTTGACATGTCAATCGGGGTAGCCGCGCACCCGGAGGTGCACCCACGGTCTCCCTCGCGTGAGTCTGATCGATACCATCTCGCCGAAAAACTTCGTCGTGCCGACTTTGCGATGACGCAGTTCTTTTTCGAGGTGCAGCACTACGAGAGATTGCGCGATGAACTTGCTGCACTCGGTGTGCACAAGCCGATCGTGCCGGGCATCATGCCGGTAACCAACAAAGGGCAGATCGTCAAGATGGCGCAGATGTCAGGAGCCGCAATTCCACAATGGTTGAGCGATCGTCTGGCGCCGCTTGAAGATGCTGCGGATGTGCGACGCGTGGGGGTCGAAGTCGCCACCACACTCGGCGCCGACTTGCTCGCCGCGGGCGCTCCGGGCTTGCACTTTTACACGCTCAATCGCTCTACGGCGACGCGTGAGATCTACGCCAACCTCGGCCTCGGCGGCTGAACTTCTTCGGACAGGTGTGCGGGTGATGAGCGACAAGCGACCTGGTCTCTTGGGGTACATGCCCGCGCTCGACGGAGTGCGCGCTCTTGCGGTCATGGCGGTGATCGTGTATCACGCGAACAAGA
>RGSV01000227.1 GCA_010025655.1 Acidimicrobiia bacterium | reverse complement strand
TTGCGCCCCGACTTCGTGCACATCTTGTCGAAGGGTCGCATCGTCGCCAGCGGCGGCCCTGAGCTGGCCGAACGTGTCGAACGCGACGGCTACGACGCCTTCACCGCGTAGATCCCGAAGAACCTTCCCCAGCGACTGTGTCGTATCGACGTATCTGAACACCTCCGATGAGTGCGTTCAACCCGCAAACGAGTGCGGCACACACGATGATGGGACGTGGCGGAAACAGCTCCCCGATGGCGCCAGCAACACCAGTGGCAAGCAACATTCCTCCCATCGTCACAGAAGATGAGGCCGCAAAGACCCGTCCGCGTTCCTGTTCCTTGGTATGCCGAACCAATATCGGCGTGCCAAAGATGTGTAAACCCGAAAGCCCGATGCCGTTGAGGAAGAACGCGGCCATCGCCATCCATATTCCCGTCGACAAGCCATAGGCGGCCATTCCAGCTGCGCTGAGCAGAGCAGAAACCATCAACCAGGTGGTGTCACGCCCGACCAACGGATGACGACTGAGCACCAAGCCCGAAAGAAACATGCTCGCACCGAGGGACCCGAGAATGAGTCCGTAATCGCTCGCTGATCCGCCGAGTTCGTCCGTCACGAGAAAGACACTGAGCACCTCAATCACCCCAGCCGACATGTTGAAGGAGGCCAGCAACACCAATGACCACAAGAGAACAGGACTGCGCACGAACGCCGCGAATCCTTGCGCCATGCCTTTGACGCCCTCGCGGCGCGATGACGGTGTGCGCTCATCTTGCAGAGTTGCGCCGATGAATCCGACGAACAGAAACGTTGCAGCATCGATCAGCAACGCAGACGAACTACCGAGCCGTTCCACAATGTAGCCACCTACTGCTGCGCCGGTCTCGATTGCGAGTGATCGGTAGGACTGGATGAATGCATAAGTGCGACTCAGTTCCTCGCTTGGTACGACATATGCGATGAAACTGTTCCATGCCGGTCCGATGATCGATCCACCAACAGCGAGCAAGAAGACAAGTAGAAAGATCATCCCCCCATTTGTGACGGAAAGCAGGACCGCAACTACAGCCTGCCCGAGCGATACCAAAGCAATCAGTCGTCGAGTTGAAACTCTGTCGACGACCAGACCGCTGACTGGAGCGACCAGAATTCTTGTCGCTGCAAACACCCCAAGGAGTGCCGAAACGGCTCCAGGCCCGGCATCCTTCAACCGAAAGAGCAGCGCGATGAGCGCAAGTTCATCTCCCATCTCAGAGATGAGGCGGGCAACTGCCAGCATTCGAATATCGCGAGTGAATCGAGGTGGTGAGATGTGCGATTTCTTCAAGCGGTTCAACTCTGCCATTGGTCTAGTGCATCATCTCTAGAAAAACGCAAGGGGCGGCTCTTTCGAGCCGCCCCTTGCTCTGACAGAACGTCAGCGAGTCGGTTACTTCATGAATCCAATCTTGGTGTAGTCACCAGATGAGAATCCAAATGCACCGAAGTTTGCCAGCTTGGCATCAACCTGCCACACATCGGGGCGCTGGTAGTTGATCATCGAGTGACCAATTTCCCAGAGTTTCGTGTCGATGGTAGTTGCAAGCGCACAGCGCTTTGCTGGGTCGAGTTCCTTGTTGGCACGCTCATAGAGCTTGTCAATCTCAGCGGTGCCAATCTTTCCGTAGTTCTGTCCACCGTCGGTAGTCATAATCGACTTCGACGAGGAGATCGGCAGCGATGTGCCGAGCCACGTAAAGACGGTCATTTCGAAGTTGCCCGGATTGATGTGCTTGCTGAAGAAGTCAGCCGATGGCACCACGTTGAGCTCCAATTGGATGCCCAATGGGGCAAGCATCGCCTGCATTAGTTGCGCTTCTTGGGCGCTCGTAGGTACACCAGCAGGAATCGTGATCTTCGGCTTCAATTCCACGCCGTTCTTCACGCGCTTGGTACCTGACTTCACCCAACCGGCTGCGTCAAGGAGAGCGTCGGCCTTCTGCAAGTTGTACTTGCCGTAGACACCAGAGTTGTCCTTGTAGCAGCTGAGACCCTTGACGAAGATGTGGTTACCCATCGACGTTGCTTTGGGGTCGATTGGTCCGATGAGGGCCTTGGTGATGATGTTTCGATCAACGCCCATCATCACTGCCTGACGAACTCGAGCGTCCGTCATGAATCCGGTGTTTCCGAAGGTCATGTGACGGTAGTTCGGGGCAACGCTGACACGAACGTCAACGCCAGAGAGCGTGAGACCACGCTTGTACTGGTTCGCGTCCGGGCCTG
>RGSV01000226.1 GCA_010025655.1 Acidimicrobiia bacterium | reverse complement strand
AATCAGCCAAAGGTGATTCTCGCCGACGAGCCCACCACCGCCCTCGACGTGACGGTGCAGGCGCAGATTCTCGACGTGCTGAAGACTGCTCGTGACATGACCGGCGCCGCCGTGGTGCTCGTCACGCACGACCTCGGCGTCGTGGCTGGTCTCGCCGACCGAGTGGCAATCATGTACGGCGGAAAAGTCGTAGAGATCGGCAATGTCGACGAAGTGTATGCCTCGCCAGCGATGCCGTACACCATCGGTTTGTTGCGTTCGATTCCGCGCATTGACGGCACTGAGTCGAGCCGCCTCACGTCAATTGACGGCGCACCTCCGTCGCCAGTCGCGCTGCCGCCTGGCTGTGCGTTCGCGCCGCGTTGCCCGGCCGCCGCGCCGCAGTGCGACGCGAGCGTGCCCACGCTTGTCTCGATCTCGCCGACTCGTATGACGGCGTGTATTCGTCAGTCGGAAATCGCGAGCTTGCAGACGTCAGGTAAGTTGTTCGTTGAGGGCCCGCGACACGTGGCGCAGACTTCGTCGACCGACGCTGTCGCGCTCGAAGTGCGAAGCCTGAAGAAGACCTTCCCGTTGATGAAGGGTTCGGTGCTACGCCGCCGCGTTGGTTCAGTATTCGCCGTTGATGGCGTCGATCTCACGTTGCGGGCTGGACGCAGTCTTGCATTGGTAGGCGAGTCAGGTTGCGGCAAGACCACGACGTTGCTCGAGATCTTGAATATGGTTGCGCCCGAAGCCGGCTCCATCACGGTGCTCGGTCGCAACGTCGCCGAACTCTCGAAGAAACAGCGTCTCGAGATGCGAAAAGACCTGCAGATCGTCTTCCAAGACCCATTCGCGTCGCTCGACCCACGCTTGCCGATCGGTGACGCCATCGCCGAACCGCTCGATAATTTCGGTATGCCGAAGGCAGAGCAAAACCAGCGAGTGATGGAACTGCTTGAACTGGTCGGCTTGCAGCGAGACCACGCGAGTAGGTATCCAAGCGAGTTCTCGGGCGGTCAGCGCCAGCGCATCGCCATCGCTCGTGCACTCGCACTGAACCCGAAAGTAATCGCACTCGATGAGCCAGTCTCTGCGCTCGACGTGAGCGTGCGCGCCGGCGTGCTCAATCTGTTGGCCGAGCTGCAAGAGAAGCTCAACCTCTCGTACCTCTTTGTCTCGCACGACCTCGCCGTCGTGCAGCACGTCGCTGATGACATCGCCGTGATGTATCTCGGCGGCATCGTCGAGTCGGGTCCGGTCGACGACGTCTTCGCCCGACCGCAACATCCGTACACGCAGGCGTTGCTGTCGGCAGTGCCGATACCCGACCCAAAGGTTGAGCGCGTGCGCAGGCGCATCATCTTGCAAGGCGACCTGCCGAGCCCGGCCAACCCGCCGACAGGTTGCCGCTTCCACACTCGTTGCCATGTGCGTGCGACGCTCTCGCCCGAACTCGCCGCAAAGTGTGTGAGCGATAGACCCGAACTCACCTCGCGCAAGTCAAGTCGTGTCGCCTGCCACGCTCCGCTGAATTAGCACGCGTCGACCTCGCCCCACTCTGGCAGTACGCATGTCGTGCGCAATGACTGCGCATCGCACGTAGCCTCGGTCGCATGAGCGGCGCACCTGACGGCTGGCACCATGCCGACGGCAAGTTGCATCGCGATTTCGAGTTCAGAGACTTTGCCGAAGCGTTTGGTTTCATGACGATGGTCGCGATGCTCGCCGAGCGCCACGGACACCACCCCGACTGGAGCAACTCGTGGAACAAGGTGCGAATCTCACTCTGCTCGCATGACGCAGGCGGTGTGGTCACGCAGCGCGACCACGATCTCGCATTCGCAATCAACTCCATACTGCGCCTGAACGACTGACCTTCTGCGACCAAGCCCGGTCGCACCAGCGTCGGCAAGACTGAGTCTTGTCATGCTCGCTCTCGTCGTCGGTCGCCTTACGTGACGTCGGAGAGCAAGGGCCTCTTCGCGTCTGCTGCGCGATTCCCGGGTCGGTGGGTGCTCACGGCGTCGTTCGTGCTGCTCACCTTCTCGAGTGGCGTTGGTTTCTACGGCCTGTCGGTGTACCTGCAGGCGTTCAGTAGAGAACTCGGTTGGTCGGTGGCGTCAATTTCGTCAGCGACGACGTTCTTCTTCTTGGTCGGCGGTTTGGCAGCGATTCCGGTTGCCAAACTCGTCGCAAAATATGACGTCCGATGGGTGGTGGTCGCTGGAGCGTTCCTCGGATCGGGCTCGTTGCTGTGCATGCGATTCGT
>RGSV01000225.1 GCA_010025655.1 Acidimicrobiia bacterium | reverse complement strand
AATGAACTCGATCTGCGACCTTCGGCTGGCGACACGGGTTGTGTCGGTTCACGCCCCGCTGAACTCGGGCCAGGGCATTAGGTCTATGACGTCGCCCATGGCTTCACTCGGTGAAGTGCTCGCTCGAGTCGATGCCAGCGAAGTAGCGCGCGGTGACTATCGGGTTTCGGGCACCACCAATGTCGAGATCACCGACGTGACTCACGACAGTCGCACGGTGCAGCGGGGGGCCATGTTTTGTTGCGTGCGTGGTGAAGAGCGTGACGGCCACGACTTCGCTGTGCAGGCAGTGCACTCAGGTGCGAGCGCTCTCTTGGTCGAGCGGGAAGTAAGCGGCGTCGAAGTGACGCAAGTGGTGGTGCGCGACGTTCGGCGGGCGATGGGCTACGTTGCGGCTGCATTTCACCAGCATCCGAGTCGCGAGTTGACCGTGGTCGGTGTAACTGGCACCAACGGAAAGACGACGACTGCGCAGATGCTCGGCGCAATTCTCACCCAGAGTGGCAAGCGCACCAGTGTCTTTGGCACGCTGACGGGCGCCCGCACCACGCCCGAGGCACCCGAATTGCAACGCACCCTTGCCAGCGAGCGCGCGAAGGGCACGACGGCAGTCGTGATGGAAGTCTCGTCGCACGCCCTCGCATTGCAGCGCGTGGCCGGCATGCAGTTTGCCGCCGCCGTCTTCACCAACCTCGGTCACGACCATCTCGACTTTCACCGCACGCATGACGCCTACTTCGCCGCCAAGGCCAGCCTGTTTTCCCCCGACTACACGACACTTGCAGTCATCAACCGTGATGATTCCTATGGTCGAAAGATTGCTGATTCGGCGACCGTGCCAGTGGTGACATTCGGTCGCGACGACGCAACCGACGTCACTGTCGATGCGTCGCAGGCACAGTTCACCTGGCGCAAAACGCGCGTGCGCTGCGGAATTGGCGGCGACTTCAACGTTCTCAATGCTCTTGCTGCTGCCACGGCGGCGGCCAGTCTCGGCACCAGCGTCGCTGACGTGGTGTCAGGATTGGCCGCCGTTGGGCGCATCCCTGGGCGCTTCGAGAACGTGAATGCAGGCGGAGCCTTCGCCGTCATCGTCGACTACGCCCACACACCCGAGGCCCTGCGCAACGTGTTGGCTTCGGCGCGTGCATTGCGATCGGCGAGTCGTGCTCGCGTCACCGTCGTCTTTGGTTGTGGAGGCGATCGTGACCCAAGCAAGCGCGCCGAGATGGGTGCGGCTGCCACGGCGGCCGACAACATCATCGTGACGAGCGACAACCCGCGGCACGAGTCGCCGCAGGCGATCATCGACGCCATCGTCGCGGGCATTCCGTCGGCCGAACGCGCCAAGACCATCGTCGAAGTCGACCGTCGCCAGGCGATGAGTCGGGCCATCGCCGACGCGCGCCGAGGCGATGTCATCGTCATTGCGGGTCGCGGTCACGAAACGATGCAGTCAGTGGCTGGTCGCGAGGTGCCCTTCGATGATGCGGCAGTGGCACGAGAACTTCTGGGGGCTGCGTCGTGATCTCAATCCTCATGGCCGGCGGCATCGCGATCATCTTGTCGCTTGCCTTCACGCGTGGTCTCATCGCCTTCTTTGCGCGCCTCGGCAAGGGCCAGCCGATTCTCGGTGCAGAAGATCGTGGCCCACAACACCACATGCACAAGCAAGGCACGCCCACGATGGGCGGCATCGGAATTCTGGCCGCAGCCTTCATCGGTTGGGTGATACCGCACACACGCGCGGGTCTTGCGTTCTCCGATCAAGCGCTCATCATGTGGCTCACCATCTTTGTGCTCGCCGCAATTGGCTTTCTCGACGACTTTCTGAAGGTGCGACGTCAGCACAACCGTGGAATCTTCTGGAAGAAGAAGGGCTGGATCACCTTTGGCATCGTCATCGTGCTGATGTGGTTGCTTGCTGCGCAGACCAGCGTGAGTGAGACGATCTCGTTCACACGCGCAGCAGTGCCCGGGTGGGATGTCAGCACGCCGGTGTGGATCATCTGGACCGCCCTCATGGTCTGGGCCACGACCAACGCCGTCAACATCACCGACGGCCTCGACGGTCTGGCCGCAGGCTCGGCAATGTTCGGGTTTGGTGCGTTTACGTTGATCGCCTACTTCGCGTTTCGCAACGCCGACATCTATTCGGCGATCGTGAACCCGCTCGACTTGGGTGTGCTCTCGGCAGCTATGGCCGGGGCATGCGGCGGCTTCTTGTGGTGGAACGCTGCACCTGCGCGAATCATCATGGGCGACGTCGGTGCACTCGGT
>RGSV01000224.1 GCA_010025655.1 Acidimicrobiia bacterium | reverse complement strand
GTGCAGGGGTGATTCGCCGGTTTGCTCGGTGATGGCGGTGTTTGCGAGGTGACAATCGCCTGCGACGACGTCACCATCGGCAGCCTGCACCATCTCACCGAGTTTCTTGCCGATCGGAATACTGAGCTCGGCGTTTTCAGCACGCAAGCCCCACATTCCGTCAATGCCCGAGCATTGCTGAACGAGCTTGATCTTCGCGCCGGTCAACTTCATAAGGTCGCGACTCTTGAGTCCGATGTTTTGCGCGCGCAGGTGGCACGGCGTGTGATAAGTAATCGTCTCGGGAACTTCACCAGGGAACTGCGTGTCGAGCGACGAACCCTCGGTCTTGTGCACCTTCATCAGATATTCGGCGGCATCGTACGTGTGCTCTGACACGAGTTGTGCATCGGGGCCGCCGACGTAATCGAGGTAGTCCTTTTTCAGCACGTAACTGCACGTGGGCTGCGGTACCACGATGTCGTTGCCCTTGCGCACTTCGGCTGCGAGCATCGCCACGTTGTCGACCGCAACTTTGGTGAACGCCGCCATGTCGCCGCTGTGCAAGAACGGCGCACCACAGCAACCAGCATCGGTCAGCGAACACTCGATGCCATTATGTTCATACACCTTGACCAGCGCCTTGCCGATGGCCGGCTCTTGGTATTCGACGAGACACGTCGGAAACACGGTGACACTCCCCTGCTTCTTACCGACGCGCACCTTCGGTCGCTGCTTGAACCACGACGAGAAACGTGTGCGAGCGAACTTTGGCAAGAGTCGGACACTCGAGATGCCGGCGGTCTTTTCCACCACTTTGCGAATGAGCGAGCCAGGCTTGGCGCCCATCACCTTGTTGGTGAGTTTCACCGTCGCCACCGACACCTTGCCGATCGCGTCAGTGTTGCCCATCACCGCAGTGGTGGCCTTGTCGCGCAGCGACACTTGACCATTGGCGCGGCGCATCGCGTCAGCGCGCAACATGAGTCGCGGGAAGTCAAGCGCCCACTCGTGCTGACCCGGAATGTACGGGCAGTTGATGTAACAGAGTTTGCACTGGAAGCATTCGTCAATCACGTGGTCTTGCTGCGCGGGCGTCATCTTGCCGGCATCTTGGTCGTCGTGCTGGTCGATGTAGTCGAACAGTGTGGGGAACGACGGACAGAACTTGAAGCACAGGCGGCACCCGTGGCACAGGTCGTAGACCCGCTCGAGCTCAGCACGCGTGTCGGCTTCGTCGAGATACAGCGGGTGATGCGGGTCGTAAGTCGTCGTCATATCGTTTCCGTGTTGGTGTTGAGTTCCGGGGCGCGACCCGGGACGATCTCGTCAACCATCTCGGTCAACGATCGCCCGGGCCGCAACCCACGGGGTTATTGCACTGCGATTCGCTGGGCGAATCAGCCGACGGTCTTCAGACCTTCGGTAAAGCGACCGGCATGGCTCTTCTCGGCGCGGGCAAGCGTCTCGAACCAGTCGGCGATTTCGGCGAAGCCTTCGTCGCGTGCGGTCTTGGCAAAGCCCGGGTACATCTGGGTGTACTCGTAGGTCTCGCCGGCGATCGACGCTTTCAGGTTCTGCTCGGTGTCACCGATCGGCTCGCCGCTGGCGGGGTCGCCAACTTCGGCCAGGTAATCGAGGTGGCCGTGTGCGTGACCGGTCTCGCCTTCGGCGACAGAACGGAATAGCGCAGCGGCGTCGGGGTAGCCCTCGACGTCGGCCTTCTGGGCGAACCACAAGTAGCGGCGGTTGGCCTGGCTCTCGCCGGCAAACGCTTCCTTGAGGTTCTCATGTGTCTTGGTGCCGTGCAACTTGGCCATGAGTGTTTCTCCTTGGTTGGTGGGTTATTTGGATGATCCGCGACTCGTGCGCCGTGGCGAACGCTTCGTGGATTTCGCCCGCCCGGTTTGCTGCCGAGCGGGAGACTTGGTTGCTGTTGTGGGGCGCGTTGAACCGCCCTTGGCGACGCGACCGTGAAACACGATGCTCACGTTTTCCACCTCGAAGCCTTCGGGCAGTTGCAGGGGTTGCAGAGCGACCGCGTGGACGCATTCTTCGGTCGGTTTGCCGAGTTGATCGAGGATGATTCGGCCTTCGCGCCCGTTCTGGAAGCAAATGCACAAGATGTTCGGTCCGCTCGCGAGCGTGGACGTGCAACGGGTCGACTGGAGATCAGTCCCAAGATGCGGGCCGACATGGCAGGGCTCAGGCGAGCGCCTTGAGGGCGGCCTCGGCGGACTCGTCGATGCTGAAGTGCTTGTTCAGCTTCGTGATGTAGAAGACCTCGAGGATCTCGGGACGGATCTCGGCCAGGCGCAGCGTGCCGCCCTT
>RGSV01000223.1 GCA_010025655.1 Acidimicrobiia bacterium | reverse complement strand
GTCTCGTGGGCTCGGAGATGTGTATAAGAGACAGGCCGGCCTGCCACTGCCATCAACACGTCGTCACCGGCTGCGTGACCCAGGCTGTCGTTGATGTTCTTGAAGCGGTCGACGTCGATGAACAACACCGACGGTTGACGGCCGTCGCGCCAAGCGGTGCGTAAGGCGGTGTCGACGTGCTCGAGCATGAGGCTGCGATTAGGCAGACCCGTGAGCGCATCAGTTTGGGCGCTCTTCACGAGACGCTGTTGCAGTGCAGCGTTAGACCGCACTGCAAGCACCACACGTAACAGCACGGCGCAAGCCAGCACGATGACTGCGGTTGATCGCACCACGCGGTCGCGCGTGTCTTGGGCATCGGTGAGGGCAAAGATGGCAATCGGCACCACCAAGCCACTTGTCACGATGACAAGTCGCCACGCCATCGGTCGCGATGACTGATAAGGGCCCTGTGCGGCAAGATTGCGAATGGCCGGGTGCAACAGGGTGCCCGCTGCCGCGAATAATGCGAGAACATATGGTGCGTTGCGCAGTGATTCGGTGATTGCCGCGACTCGGGCGTCATGCACGGCCCACAGCACATCGCCAATGACCGATGCAACGATGGCGCCCGTCGCCAGCCACACGACCGGGCCGTTTTCAGCGTCACCGAACAACAACGTGGCGAGCACGAGCAGCACGATCGCCGCCAGTGAAAGTGCGAGACCACGCAAGGTGACCGTGGCGGCGCCGTCGGTTGACGTCTCGAGCAGCGGACGCAAAAGCAGAATCCAGCACACCAACCACGCACCCAACGCCACGATTGCCGCGTCGGCGAGCACGCCGAGTGGTTCGCGGCCGATCCGTCGTTGGGCAACGACCAGCAACCCGAACACGAGCACGACTTGTACGCCGAGCGACAATGCCTCGGCTGCGAAATGAGCGGTGGCACCACGCGCGGGGTCGGACAAGACCTGCGATGCCGCCGACAGCACGCCAATGGTGAGTAGCCCGCCCCACACGCGAATGTCGGGTGAGTTGACGCGCGCCGACGCGACCGCGGCGACCGCAACCACTATCGCGCCGCCGCCGTAGAGCAGGCTGCCAAAGACGGATGAGTCGACCAACGCGTGCGCCAGCGCCGCAAGCAATCCGACTGCGAGCAGTGCGTAAGAAACGCGCTCGAGCGTGCGAGTGTTCACGCCAGAATCACCGCAAATACCGTACCGAATCCACTCTCTGTAACGGTTGATTCAGTACGCTGTGGTCGGGCGGAGATCCACCACGGCGATGTGACATCGCCACGACGGAGCTCCATGTTCATCACACGACATACGCGTCTCGGCGACGTTGATTTGCGCGACCGCTTGTGGAACTTTTATCGCCGCGCCTATGCGCAGAACCCGATTCAGCCCTTCACCGAGTTGGTGAACCGCAGCGAATTCGACGAAAGCCTGCTCAACCCGCTGAATCGTGTGTGGGTGGTATGGGAACAGAATCAACCGATTGTTATGACGGTGATTTCCACCGACGTCACCACGACACGGTGGTTGAACCCTGACTTCTTCCGACGCAACTATGCCGAACACATGCGCCGAGGCCGCGTGCACTACGTGTTGTGGGTCGTTGTCGACCCCGAGGTGGAGGTGCGCGGCGCCAACATCGCGCTGGCGAAGGAGGCGTTGGCGATGGAGGCACGCGACGGCGCGCTGTTGGTGTTCGATCTCGTCGATAGCACGCAACCGAACGAGACGGGTGGGGCAGCCGAGTTGATGTTGCGTATGGCGCGCATGGTCGGCGAGGCGAACCTCGTAACGCTCGGTACGCAACGCTTCTATGCGCTTGATTTTGTGAGTACTGATGCGAAAAGCGGCGACGACACCGCTGATACTCTGAAGGAGGCCATGGGCAACCCCGTTCAATGACCGTAGCCCCTGAGACGGTCACCGTCGTCATCCCCGGTACCCATCTGATGGGTTCCCTCGTCGGCGAACGCGACGAGTTGCTGCGCTTCATCGAGCGTTCGTTTCCCCAAACCCACATCGTGGTGCGAGGCAATGAGGTAGCCCTGGCCGGCCCTGAGGCCGAGCGAGTCGGGCGACTGTTTGAAGAGCTTTCTGAGCTGTTGCAGCGGGGTGAGCACCTTGATGTGGTGGTACTCGGCCGCGTGATCGACATGGTGCGCGCCGACGTGAGCCCCACCTCAGTGTTGACCGCCGACATCGTGAAAGTGGGCCAAAGTCGCCCGGTGCGGGCCAAGACCGCCGGTCAGCGTCGCTACGTCGAAGCCATCGCCGAGCACGTCATCACCTTTGCCCTCGGGCCGGCGGGTAC
>RGSV01000222.1 GCA_010025655.1 Acidimicrobiia bacterium | reverse complement strand
CACCGTCGGCACCAACATGATGGGGTATTCGCCGATCATCGGTTCGCAAGTGCGATTCGTGTTGCTCGGCGGAACGGAGATCGGCGCAGAAACCCTGCTGCGCTGGTACGTCTTGCACGTGTTGCTCTTCCCGTTCGTCACCGTGATCTTCTTGGCAATTCACTTCTGGCGCGTCCGCAAGGACGGCGGCATCTCCGGGCCGCTCTGAGCGAAAGGAATCGACGATGACGGAAATCCCCGAACACCTGCTCAAGCGAGCGAAAGCCGCGCGCGAAAAGTCAGAGTCGACTGACGACTCAGCAGCTACGGGCACGGGCGACGCCGCCTCGCGGATTCCCGCCGACTTGCTCGAGCGCAGCAAGGCTGCTCGCGCCGGTGGTGTCGCGGTGAAAGACGCGCCCGCTGCGCCGGTGGTGGCTGCCCCTGTCGCTGGAGGCGTGCCAATCGGTGCGGGCCCGGGCGGTCACACGCAACGTTTGCTTACCGTCGTGAAGTCGGGCTCGATTCAAGACGTCAAGGCCGTGCCAGTCGACAAGGTGCACGTCTGGCCGCACTTGTTGTCGATCGAATTCGTCGCCGCACTCGCGTGCACGGCATTTACCTTCATGTTTTCGTGGTTCGTGAACGCACCGCTCTTGCAGGCAGCCAACTTCAATCAGACGCCGAACCCCTCGAAGGCGCCGTGGTACTTCATGGGTTTGCAAGAGTTGCTGACGATGTTCCACCCGATGATCGCGGGTGTCACGATTCCGGGCATGGGTCTCATCTTGCTCATTTTCGCGCCCTACCTAGACCGCAATGCCTCCAACAAACCCGAGAATCGCAAGTTCATCACCAGCCTTATGACGGTGCACATGATGTTCTGGGCGGTACTCGTCATCATTAGCTCGTTCTTCCGCGGTCCTGGCTATAACTTCACGTTCCCGTGGCGTGATGGAATCTTCTTCGAGCTCTAAACCATGAACACCACCACCATCCTCATCGTCGCCGTTGCAGTGCTTGCCGTGCTTGGCGCAATCGTGGTGCTCACTGCCGCACGTCGCAAAGACGCCACGGGAGTGCTCTCGCGCGAAACTCGTTCGCGCGACACCGATGCCGATGTGAAGGCCAAAGGCCGTGACTACGAGCGCGAAGCAGTTGCAGCGCGTTCGACTGCGCTGGCCGTGCCCCAGAGTGTGGCCGTCGCACCATTCTCTCCGCCCGATCCCGAAGTCATCGGCGTGTCTCGGCGCCAGTTCTTCAATCGCGCAACCATCACCTTGTTCAGTGCCGGCCTTGGCGGTTTCGGTGCCGCGGTCATTAGCTATCTCTGGAAGGGTGCAGAGGGTGGCTTCGGTTCAAAGATCAATGCCGGCAAGTTGGATGACATCATTGCGGGTATCCGTTCAAACAAGGGCTTCTTGTACTTGCCAGAGGCGCGCGCTTGGCTAACGGAATATCCCAAGGAGTCGTTGGCGAAGGCTGAGGCGGTTTACGGCCGCCAAGCCCCCGTCTTCACGGGCATGCAGGCAGGCATCGTCGCTTTGTACCAAAAGTGTCCACATCTTGGCTGTCGAGTGCCGAACTGTCCGACCTCACAGTGGTTTGAATGTCCGTGTCACGGGTCGCAATACAACCGAGTCGGTGAGAAAAAGGGCGGTCCAGCACCGCGCGGCATGGACCATTTTGCGGTGTCAATCAATAACGGCAGCGTGGTAATCGACACCGGAGCAGTGTTCGGCGGCGCGGCCATCGGCACGAACACCACGGGCCAAGAATCTGAAGGTCCGCACTGCGTTGGCTCGACGGGTGGGCACTGATTCCATGACTCTCGTGTTCGCCGATGTCACCACCACGCTCGCGTGGATTGTGCTCGTCACTGCCATCGGTGGTTGGGCGCTGTATGCGTTCTTCAACATTCGTTCGAGTCGCGCAGAAATCGGTTCGGAAATCGAACTTGCCGCCAATCGCAAGGAGTATTACGACGACGAGACGCTCGAAGGCAAGAAACTTGAGCGCACGCAGTTGCTCGGGCTTGCTTTCCTCGCGGTTATTACCGTGACCCTGCCGTTGTATTGGATTCTCGAGCCAGGTCGTCAGGCTGGGGCGGAAAAGGAATTTGAGCACAAGTTCGAATTGTGGGGTAGTGGTCTGTTCGCCGCTACTGCGGATGGCGGATTCAACTGCGCTGGATGCCACGGTGGCATGAATGGTGGTGGCGGTGTTGCGGCCTTTGCGGTGACTGATCCAAAGACAGGTGAAGTGAAGTCAGTGAACTGGAAAGCACCTGCGATCAATACCGTTTTTTATCGCTACAGCGAAGAAGAGGTTCGATTCATCCTGAACTATGGACGCCCCTTC
>RGSV01000221.1 GCA_010025655.1 Acidimicrobiia bacterium | reverse complement strand
CTCTGCGAGTTTGTCGACGATGTGCAGCGGGTCGAGTGCCGGCCGCGTCGGGTCGCCGAACGGGTCACGGGCCTGCCAGCCGACCGTCCACATTCCGAATGAAAACTGCTCTTTTGTATCTTGCGCCATCTCGGGTTCCGTTCTGTGACTAACGAGCTACCTGTGATTTTGTGTTGAAGAAAAACACTAGTTGGCTCTGAGGAATAGTTGGCTGGTCTGGAAATTGAATTCATGGCTACTCTTGAGATATGCGTGAGCCAGGCTGGTTCTTCGCCGACGAGTGCAAGGTTGATGACCTGCGGCGAATAGTTGAGGTACGAACCGAGCTATCGGAGTACCAGCATGCATCATCGATTGAGCACAACGTCGTCGTCTATGACGCCAAGACCGTGCGGTCAGCAGTGGTGACTCCAGATGGTCGTCGCAAGGTCATGGCTGAGATTGCAAGAGCACTGAGCACTGGTCCGGGCGTTATCGCATTTCGCGATGCCTATGAAGATGTCTCGGTTGTCGACAGAGCGAGCGAGGTGTTTTGCAAGATCATCGAAGAGCAACATGCCGCCGGCTCGCGACGTGGCGACCACTATGCCAAGCCCGGTGCAAACGACCGTGTATGGAATTCTCTCGAGAAGCTGGCAATGCGTGATGCCTCGGCGTTCATCGACTATTTCGACAACGGCATCCTCGCTCTTGTCGCCGCAGCGTGGTTGGGGCCGAGATATCAATTCACCTCACAAGTCAACGTTGTGAATCCTGGTGGAGAAGCTCAAAGCCCACACCGCGACTACCACCTCGGTTTCATGGAGACACATGAAGCCGAGATGTATCCCGAACACATTCATGGGCTATCGCCGCTGCTCACACTTCAAGGAGCCGTTGCTCATACGGATATGCCAGCAGTAACGGGCCCCACCTACTATCTGCCTCACTCTCAGAAGTATCCAATGGGCTATGTGGCATGGAAGCGCCCTGAGTTCAGAGACTTCGTTAATGCAAATTTCATCCAAATTGAACTAAGGAAGGGTGACGTATCGTTCTTCAACCCCGCGGTCTTCCACGCAGCCGGAACGAACCAAACAAGCGACATACGTCGCATGGCAAACCTCTTCCAGATGAACTCGCCATTCGGTCGAGCAATCGAAACGGTCGATACGAAGCGCGTTTGCCTAGCGATTTACGACGAACTTCGTGACCGAGTCGGCAGAGGAATGAGCGCAGACAAATGGCTGGCAGTAGTCGCCGCCGCCGCCGAGGGCTATCCGTTTCCGACAAACCTTGATCGAGATGTGCCGCTAGACCGACTCACGCCACCCGCCCAGTCAGACATCATGGCACTGGCAGTGATGGAGGGCTGGCCGTCGGATCGATTCATTAAGGAACTTAACGAATACGACGTTCGCCACCGCTCGGCATAGACGAGCCATCGACTGGCATCAAAGAACAATTAATCGGTCGAGTTAGCCGACTCGAAATTCAACGACTCCATCACGTACGCGAGTTTCGTACGAACGCACCGCCACACGTGCCGGCGTAGCGATGGCAGCGCCGGTGACAACGTTGAAGCGGCCGTTGTGCTTCGGACATTCGATGACGTCACCATCGACGAAGCCGTCAGCCAAGTGAGCCTTGCCATGGGTACAGAGGCCGTCGATCACGAAGCAGCGCCCATCACCAGTTTTTACGACTGCGTAGGTTGCGTCGCCAATATCACATCGCTGCACGTCGTTCGGGGCGATTGCCCCGTCATTTCCGGCAGTCAACCATTCGGTCGACATCAGGCTCCGACGATGGGAAGTGTTCGCTTCACGAAGTATGTCTCGTCAGTTGCCTGCTTGCGAAGTGCGGGAATAACCTCGCGCAGGGCCGACCAAAGGCTCGGGTACGGCTTCGGCAACTGAGACTTGATCGTTTCGTGCAGGTTCTTCAGCTGATGGAACGGCACCGACGGATACATGTGGTGCTCAACGTGGTAATTCATGTTCCAGTAGATCCATCGATTGAGCGGGCCCATGTAGATAGTGCGGGTATTCAGCCGGTGGTCGATGACGTCTTCAGCCAGTCCAGCGTGTTGCGTGATGCCGAGCACGACCATGTAAAAGCGACCGTAGAAACTTGGAAGCACGGCGTACATCAACGGCTCGAAGCTTCGTAAGCTAATGGAAAGAGCGAAGACCGCGGCAATAACCAATAGGTATGCGCGAGACGCCCACTTCGAGATGTTCAGGGTTTCGACTGGCTGGTAGTCGCGCTGATCAGTGGGGAACACTCCGAACGCATTGCGCAAAAGTTTCATGAACTCCGCAAGCACTCCCATGACACCGATCGTCTCGAGGACGTAACG
>RGSV01000023.1 GCA_010025655.1 Acidimicrobiia bacterium | reverse complement strand
GTGGTGTCGATGCCGGCAATGAGGAGCAATGCGACGGTGCCACGCACATGCTCTGGCTGCAATCTGTTGCCACCCATCTCGACAGTCAGCAAGAAACTCAGCAGATCATCGCCAAGGTTCGCGCTGCGCTCGGCGATGCGGCGGTCGAGATACGCATCGAGTTTCTGCCAACCAGCCTGACGCACCGCTTGATCTTCGGCTACGCCCTCGAGCGCGGTGTGAATGAACTCGCGAAAGAGCTCACCGTCGGCAAGCGGCAGATCCAACATGTGCGCGATTACCGCGGGCGGAATGTGTTTTGCATACTGGTCAGCTGCATCAATGACATCTGCGTTGCCCAACTTGTCGATCAAACCGTGGCAGAACGCGCGAGTCTCGGCCTCCATCGCGGCAATCTTTTGCGGAGCAAAAGCGGGCAACAGCACACGTCGTGCATGGTGGTGGAATGGCGGGTCACTGGTGATCGGCGGAGCACCGCCATAAGGACGACTCTCGCCCGTGGGTTTGATGCGCTTCACCACCACGTCTTCCGAACTGAAGTGCTCAGTGTCGTAGGCAATTGCCGTCACATCTTCATGGCGCACCGGCAACCACGTGCCGCCGTAACGCGGTGAGTGGGCCACGGGACACTTGCCGCGTAGTTCTTGCCAGATCTCAGGGGCGTTCGCGTTGTAATCGGGGTGCATGTGATCAAAATCAGTTGACCAGTCACTTACGGGCTCAACCAGTGACGCGAAGTGCGCGTTGCGGTCCTCAGTGGGAATCGTGCTCGGGTCGGTGGTCGTCACAGCAGTTTCTCTCGCAGAAAGTCAACCACGCGCTGCACGCCCGTTTCTTGACGCTGCTCGGTGAGCACCGAATGATCACTCGACTTCTCCGATGCGAACTCAACGGCGATGAACTGACTACCCAAGAGCTCGCGCAGAGAGTCGAATCGCGTGCCCACCAACTTGTCGCCCGTATATCGCAATCCGAGTACCTGACACCCTGCCTCGGCGCGGCGGCGAATGACCGCCTCATCATCAGGCGACAGGTTCAAATCGGCCCCACGAGCTTTGCCGAAGGCAAACGGCAGCGACGGCTGCGACAAGACAGGGGCCACCATCGTGTCATCGAGCATCATGCCGAGGGCAAACCCACCGCTAAAGCACATACCAACAGCACCAACACCCTTGCCGCCGACTTCGACGTGCAAACTCTTGGCGAGTGCACGCAACCAAGCGATGATTGGCGACGTCTTACGCATAGCCATGGTGGTGAACTCACGCGACACACACACCTTGATCATCGACGCCGCCATATAGCGACCGCTGGGTTCGCGACCCACTTCACCAACCAAGAGCGGCATCACCACGGTGAAACCTGCACCAACAATCCGGTCTGCAAACTCTAGAACGCGCGGTGTGATGCCGGGGATCTCGTGCACCACCACCACTGCCGGCCCAACACCACGTCGATACGTCGGGTGCGTCACCCCACCAGCAGTGAACGAACCCGCTTGCCACTCGGTGGTTGGGGCGGCGTCGTTCATCGCCGCAAGGTTACTTGGGGCGTCCGACGCCGAGCACTCGAGTCCACGTCACGGTGCTGATCTTCACCACGTCACCGGTGCGCGGGGCATGAATCATCTGGCCATTGCCGATGTAGATGCCGACGTGGAAGAACGTCGACTGGCTGAACAACAAGTCGCCAGGCTGCACCTGCGAGAGCGGCACGCGCGTAAGTGCGGAGAACTGCGATCGCGACACACGCGGAATCGACACGCCGGCTTTCGCCCACGCCCACTGGGTCAAGCCAGAGCAGTCGAAGGCGACACCGGGGCTTGAGGCTCCCCAGCGATAGCGAATGCCGAGTTGTGAGAGTGCGGCCTTGATCGCCACACCGGCTTGTGGCGAGGGTGCCGCCACTTTGATGCTCGAGTTGAACTTCGCGGCTTCTTTTTTGGCCGCAGCCTCGGCTTCTTCAACACGACGGCGCTCTTCTTCGGTCAGCAGGCTGCCGAGGTCGCGCAATGCCTGGGCGCGCAGTGATTCATATTGATCGAGCATTCGGTCACTCGCGGCCAGACGCGAAGCAAGAAAGGTTGCCGTTGACGCAAGCTGCTTCTTCTGACGTTCGAGTTTCGACTTCTCTGCGGTGATGTCGTCAATCAGACCTTGCATCGCGTCGGTGTTTGCCGCCCCGATATTCATCGCTGATGAGCCCAGATAGGCGCGCTTCATTGCGTCAGTGAGTGAGCCGCTGCCACCCAAGATGCTCGAGAGACTGCCGGCCGAACCGCCGGATACGAACGATCGGCGTGCCGAGTTGACGAGATTGGCCTGCATCACTGCGAGCTGCTTCTGCAGGTCGAAAATGCGCACTTCGGTGGCTGCAATGTCGGCTTCGATGGCGTCTTGCTCAGCCAGAGTGTCGGAATATCGCTCACCCAGACCGTCGGCTTCGGTGGCGAGGCGCTCGAGTTCGTCAACGATGGCGGCCACCTTGCGTCGCTGGTCGTCGATGGTGTCGGCAGCAGCGGGCGACGCCAGCACAAGGGGTACGACCATCCCTGCCAAAGCCAGAACGACACCAGCGAGGCGGGTGCGTGGACGGTGGGTACGCCGAGCGGCGGTCCGAATCACGGTGCCCACAGCCTAGCAATCTTTACAATTTGGTTACAGCGCGCCGTGTCCGCTCGCTGCGCTCACTCCCACCAGCACCACCGCGAGTGTCCGCTCGCTGCGCTCACTCCCACTCGATCGTCCCCGGGGGTTTGGAGGTGATGTCGTATGCCACACGATTCACGCCGTCTACTTCGTTCACGATGCGCGACGACATTCGTGCCAACAACTCGTGCGGCAGCCGTGCCCAGTCGGCGGTCATCGCATCATCGCTCGTGACGGCGCGAATAATGATCGGTCGCGCATACGTTCGCTCGTCGCCCATTACGCCGACCGAGCGAATGTCGGCGAGCACGGCAAAGGCCTGCCAGATATCGCGCTCGAGACCGGCCAAGCGCAGTTCTTCACGCACGATTGCATCGGCCTCTTGCAAGATCGCCACCTTGTCGCGCGTGACCTCGCCGATGATGCGCACGCCAAGCCCCGGACCAGGAAAGGGTTGACGCCACACAATCTCATCAGGCAGACCGAGCGTCGAGCCCATTGACCGCACTTCGTCTTTGAACAAATCACGCAACGGCTCACACAGCTCGAGTGTCATGTCGTCGGGCAGACCGCCGACATTGTGGTGACTCTTAATGGTGGCTGCCCCGTCACGACCTCCACTTTCGATCACATCTGGATACAACGTGCCCTGCACGAGAAACTTCGCGTCGGATATGCCGCCCGTATGTCGTTCAAACACCCGCACGAAGGTTTCGCCGATTATCTTTCGTTTCGCTTCGGGGTCGACAACGCCGCGCAGTTTGTCGAAGAACTCATCGGCTGCATCAACGTGCACCAATTCAATGCCCATGTTGCGCTTGAAGGTCTCGACCACTTGGTCACTTTCGTTCTTGCGCATGAGGCCGGTGTCTACATACACGCAGGTGAGTCGCGAACCGATCGCCTTGTGCACGAGGGCCGCCGCAACCGCCGAGTCGACACCACCCGACAACCCGCAGATGGCGCGCTCGTTGCCCACCTGCTCGCGAACCGCAGCCACCTGCGTCTCGATAATCGACTGCATCGTCCACTCAGCCGGAATCGCCGCTAAGTCGTGCAGAAATCTGCGCAGCAGCGTTTGACCGTGTTCGGTGTGCATCACCTCGGGGTGATACTGCACAGCCCAAATCTTGCGTGTCGAGTTTTCAAGCACGGCGACTGGCGCGTCGGTCGTGCTGGCAGCCACACGAAAACCCGCCGGCGCCACCGACACTGCGTCGAAATGGCTCATCCACACATCAAAGGTCGCCGGAAGGCCGTCAAGCAGGTCTGAACCGCCCAAGCGCTGCAGTCGTGTGCGGCCATACTCGCCCTTCTCGCCGCGCGCCACGGTGCCGCCCAACTGCTGGGCGACCAGTTGACAGCCATAACAGATGCCGAGAATTGGTATGCCGAGCTCGTAGATGTGCGGGTCGAGTGACGGTGCACCATCGACATGCACGCTCTTGGGGCCGCCCGACAAGATGATCGCAGCCGGTGCCCGACGTGCCACTTCATCGGCAGAGATTCGGTGGCTCACGATTTCAGAGAACACGTTTGCCTCGCGAACCCGGCGGGCGATCAATTGCGCATACTGCGCGCCGAAGTCGACCACGAAGACGGTGGGTCGCTTCTCACGCATCGTCTCTACAACGGTAGTTGTGTCGCTTGCATTCACATGCGCCGCCAAACACGTGTGCCGCCATCGACAGTGCTGCACCTAGCAGCGCCAGCACCTGACAGACTGAGTGCGAGATGCAAGACGAAATGTCAACCACCGACACGACGGTCTACGTGTTTCCACTCGAAGGCGATGTCAGCGAATGCATCGGCCTGTTGCCGAAACCAGGCTGTGGAATCGAGCCGACGCAGGCTGGCGATCGCGGCGGCGGGCTGCAACTCGCCGTGTTCGGTCTAATGTTCATTGGTCTTGCGGTCATCTTCACCGTCGTGTTTCGCAACGTGCTCAAACGCGATCGCGAACGAGCAAAGCCCGCGCAGTAGCAAGATCTTTGAACGTGCGCGGAAACCACCGACTCGGCGCCAACCAACGCCTCATCGGCATCGGTCTCGCCATCGTGTCTTGCACGTTGTATGGCATCAACCCGCTCTTCTCGGTCAACGCCTACGCAGACGGGGCCAACAGTCGTGGTCTGATGATTGCTCGCTTTCTCATCGCTGCCCCACTGTTGCTTGTCTATCGATTCATCACCGTGCGCCCAGCGGCGTGGCCACGCGGCCGAGATCTGATCGAAATCTTCCTCTTCGGCTACCTCGGCTTTACCTTTCAGTCGTTCTTTTACTTCGGCGCAATCGAGCGAATGGATTCTGGTCTTGTCTCCGTGATCTTCTACTGCTTTCCGATCATGGCGGTGCTCGTGGCGTGGTGGTTGCTCAAACACAAGCCGAGCAAAGTGATCAGCGCGTGTTTGGTTGCAACCGTCGTCGGCGTCTCACTCACTGCGGGTGAGGTCGCTGCCGGCGAAACGGTCGGTATCGCGCTCACACTTGCCGGGGCTCTCACCTACACCTTCTATGTGGTGCTGTCATCGCGCGTGATGCCTCGCTACGACGGAGTCACTGGGCTCACGATCATCCTCTTTGGTGCGATGTTCGGGTGGCTCACGCTGTGGCTCGTGCGGCCGTTCGGCATGCAAGTGCAATTTCCCAACACGGCGACTGGCTGGGCGAACGTCGCAGTGCTCTCGACGTTCGGCACCATCGTGGCGATGGGCACGTTCTTTGCGGCGATGAAGCGCGTCGGCCCCGGCCCTACGTCGGTTGCATCAACCTTCGAACCCGTCGTCACCATCGTGGTCGGCATGCTGTTTCTCGACGAACGCCTCACTGGTCGAAGCGTGATTGGTGCAGTGCTCGTCGTTGGTGCGGTGGTCGTGCTCACGCTGAGCGAGGCGCGCCGCGACGCAGGTAGCCTCACCAGTGCATCACCGGGAGGTGCTGCACACAACTGAAATGTTCTTGCAGGGTTGGGTGAAATTCCCTATCGGCGGTGAAAGCCCGCGACTCCCGCACTTCACGGTGCGGGACTGATTCGGTGAAACTCCGAGGCCGACGGTCACAGTCCGGATGGAAGCAGGAAGAGATGAGCGACATCGACCAACAATCGATGCGCGAGGCGGTGCTTGTCGCCGCTTCTGCGCGACTGACGTGCCGGCCCAACCCGTGGGTCGGAGCAGTACTCGTTGCGCAAGACGGTCGCAGGTTCAGCGGTTTCACCCAACCGGTTGGTCAAGCTCACGCCGAAGTTGAGGCATTGCGTCACGCAGGCGACGCTGCGCACGGCGCAACGATCTACGTCACGCTCGAGCCGTGTAACCACTTCGGTCGTACACCACCGTGCACCGAGGCAATCATTGCGGCAGGTGTGTCGCGCGTGGTGATTGGTGTAGAAGATCCAGATGTTCGCGTTGCCGGCAGCGGTATTGCGCGACTGCGAGCAGCCGGCATTCAAGTGGACGTCGGTGTTGCGGCAGACGACGTGCGTTCACAGCTTGCGCCATATCTGCACCATCGCCGCACGGGGCGACCATTCGTCATGCTCAAGCTGGCGATGACCATCGACGGCTATATCGCTGCGAAATCGGGCGACGGCGGTCGAATCACGGGTGACCAAGCGCGCGCACGTGTGCACCAGCTGCGAGCCGAAAGCGATGCCATCGTCGTGGGAGCCGGCACGGTGCGAGCCGATGACCCGCAACTCACTGTGCGATTTGCGCAGGGCCCGTCACCGCGACGCATCGTGCTGGGCCGAGCGCCCGCCGATGCGCGCATTCAACCCTGTACGGAATGGACTGGTTCGCTGCCTGAGTTGCTCGACACACTTGGCCGCGACGGTGTGCTGCAACTGATGGTCGAAGGTGGTGCCGGCGTTGCGGCGAGTTTCCACGCGGCGGGCCTGATCGACCAGTACGTGTTTCATATTGCGCCGGCAGTGATGGGCGGTGGCGATGCGGTGCCCGCCTTCGCAGGCGACACCGCAGCGACGCTTGCCGAAGTATGGCGAGGGCGACTCGTCTCGACCCAGGTGCTCGGCGACGACGTCGAGATGATCATCGAACCACAACGCGACACCGAACCACAACGAGAGGCAACTTCATGAGCCCCACACGAGACTCACTCGCCAGCAACTTTGCCCCAATTGATGATGTGATTGCTGCCATCGGCCGTGGTGACATGGTGGTGCTCGTCGATGATGAAGACCGCGAGAACGAAGGTGACCTCATCATGGCGGCGCAACATGTGACGGCGGAGAAGCTTGCATTCATCATTCGCCACACTTCAGGTGTCGTTGTGGCTCCGCTCACGGGTGAACGGTGTGACGAGTTGCGATTGCCGATGATGGTCGACCACAACACCGAAAGTCACCGAACGGCATTTACCGTGTCGGTCGACCTACTCGCTGGCACAACCACGGGTATCTCAGCAGCCGATCGCGCGCTCACCATCGCTGCACTTGCCGATCGCGAGGTGGGCTACGAAGCGTTTGCACGGCCCGGCCATGTCTTCCCACTGCGCGCTCGTGAAGGAGGCGTGCTGAAACGCGCCGGCCATACCGAAGCCGCGGTTGACCTCGCGCGACTGGCGGGCTGCGAGCCGGCTGGCGTCATTTGTGAGATTCAAAACGATGACGGCACGATGGCCCGCTTACCGCAGCTCGTCGAGTTCTGCCGAAAGCACGGTTTGCTCTTGTCATCAATCGCAGCCCTGGTTGATTGGCGACGACATAAGGAACGTCTCGTCGAGCGAATGGGTTCGGCACGGGTGCCCACCGAGTGGGGTGAGTTCGAGTGTGTTGCCTATCGCTCAACGCTCGATGGCATCGAGCACTTGGCGTTCGTGCGCGGCGACGCGTCGCTCGACGAACCGTTGCTCACCCGCGTGCACAGCGAGTGCTTGACGGGTGACGTCTTCGGCAGTCGTCGTTGCGACTGCGGCGACCAACTGGCAAGTGCGATGGCGATGATCGAGCGCGAAGGTCGTGGTGCGTTGGTCTATCTGCGCGGCCATGAAGGTCGTGGCATCGGCATCGGCCACAAGATTCGGGCATACTCGCTGCAAGACGAAGGTCTCGACACGGTCGATGCAAACGTTCAGCTCGGGCTGCCCATCGACAATCGCGAGTACGGCATCGGTGCGCAGATCTTGGCCGACCTCGGTGCGCGCGAATTGCGGCTCATGACCAACAACCCGGCCAAGTATGGCGGCATCGCGGGTTACGGTTTGAGTGTGGTTGAGCGGGTTCCGATCGTCACTGCCATTACTCCAGAAAATCGCACCTACTTGGCGGCCAAGAGAGACCGCCTCGGCCACCTCTTGCAACCGACGATCGGAGACCAGACATGAAGAAGCCAAAGTACGACTCGCTGCGCGTGGGCATTGTGTGTTCGCGATTCAACGAATTCGTGGTCAACGCCCTACTTGACGGCGCTAAGCGTGGCTTGAAAGCGCGCGGCGTGCGCGAGAAGAACATCGAAACCCACTGGGTGCCTGGAGCATTCGAGATTCCGGTGATGGCGCGGTTGATGGCCGTCTCACAAAAGTTTGACGCGCTGGTGGCTCTCGGTGCCGTGATTCGAGGTGAGACCGCCCACTTTGAGTATGTCGCTGGACCGTGTGCTGAGGGAATCATGCAGGTGCAACTTGAGACGCTGATCCCCATCGGCTTCGGTGTGCTCACGGTGGAAAATGTCGAGCAAGCGGCCGCACGCTCGCGACCCGACGACACCAACAAGGGCTTTGAAGCCGCCCAGGTGGCGCTCGACATGATCGCCGCGATGCGCCGCTGGGGCTGAGCAACACCGCGACCGTTTGGGTCGCCCGATGCACACCACGGGTTGGCAGGGATCTCCTGCCACTGCGAGGACGCCATGCGCTCAACGAAGCGTGCCACCGTCGCGATCACGTCGCTGATCGCCTTCTCGTCACTATTGCCGCCCACCGCGCGTGCCGCTACACCGTCCGACGGTGGCTCCATCGACCGAACGGTTATTGACCGCTTGGTCTTCGACACGCCGCTCACGCGGTTTCGCCTCGAACGTTCGCGCGCCAAACGCACACATCGCTGGATCATCACGGCGACCGACGGTTGCTCAGCACCGATTGTGGGGTCAACGGGTGCATCGTTCAACTTTCGACTCGCCTGCGAGCGACATGACTTGGCCTACGCCAACTACACCTTGCTCGCTCAGCGTGATGCAGGCGTTGAGTGGTCTGCTGAGTTACGAGCCCGTGTCGACGACCAATTTCAGCGCGACCTGCAACAACTGTGCACGACCCGACGCCACAGCCAGCGTTTGCGGTGCGATGCGTGGGCCGTGGTGTTTTTTCATGCCGTGCGGTTGGCGGCAGGTCCGTAGACCAGTGCCGACGTGAGGTCGCGCACTGCTGCGCTGACTAGCACTGTGGCGACTAACGCTGCAGCGTCAAGAGCAAAAGTTCTTGCAACATGCGCGCGGTCGCACCCCAGATGGTCTCATCGTCAAGGTAAAACACTGGCACGACCACTTCACGGTCGGCAAAGACCCAATGCTCTTGCGCGAAGGTATCTGGCCGCACCAAGTCGGCAAGCGGCACGGTGAACACCCGCTCAACTTCACCACTCAACTGAAACCCGCTCGGTGGTGCACCGAGGTCGACTACGTGCGGCACGATGTGACTTGAGCTCGAGATGGTTCGGTGTGCGGCAAGCTCGCCCAGCACCATCGCATGTGTCGCATCAAGACCGATTTCTTCATGTGTCTCGCGCAGAGCTGCCTGTAACGACGTCTCTCCTGGCTCAAGACGTCCACCCGGAAACGCGATTTGCCCACGGTGAGAACTCAGCGATTCAGAACGCCGTGTCAATAACACTTGCGGGCCGACCGACGAGTCGAATAATCCCACCAACACCGCCGACGGCTGTGCCGATGCGGGTGGCTGTTGCGACGCAGGGTTTGGCGTGAATTCAGCAACCGCGGCACGAACGGCAGCAAAGTCGGTGAGGGCAGCGGTGTCGAGTCGATCAAACGGAGAATGCTGCAACTCGCGCCACTGCGTGGGTCGGGGCAACGCCTGCGCACCCCCCGGTCGCCGTGACGTTGACATCGAATTACGGCACGCGACTTAGAGCTTTGGTGCCCAACCAGCAGCGACGAGCTGCTTAATCACTTCATCAAGCCCAGCAGTCTTCAGCGAGGCGAGCGTGCGACCTGGCTGCTCTTCACCCTTCTCCCACTTTTCCCATGCAGTCTGAATTTTCGTGAGATCTGGTGCTGGCTTGTCGAATGGCATGCGCTGAGCCTAACGATGCACGGCGTGGTGTCTCATAGCCTTGGCGGCGTGCTGCTGAGAGCCCGACTCACTTTGTGTCGTGTGACTCGTTCGCTCGTCGTTGCACTGGTTGCTATCTGCACATCAGTGGTGACCGCCAATCCCGCTACTGCGGTCGTGGGCGGCACTTCAGCACTCGGCAATACGGCAGTAGTGCGCATTCTCAATGGCAGCAGCTCGTGCAGCGGCGCGTTGTGGACGAGCCGCATCGTCGTGACCGCAGGCCACTGCGTGGTGAATTCATCAGGCAACGTGACAACGGGAGCAATCTCCGTGTTTGCACCAGGTGTAAGCACCCAACAATCACCTCAGACCATCTCGCAGAGCCAAATCATCGTTGTTGACGGTTTCCGCAAATACAGTGACTTTTCGCAGCCTGACGACATTGCTTTCATCGTGCTTGCGAGCGAATTGCCAGGCGGCACCATCACACGTCTTGCCACCACCGACGAAGTTGCGGCCTGGGGTCGCGACGGGCGAGTCGTCACCTTTCTCGGATACGGCCGCACCTCACCGAGTGGGCCTTCATCGCCGGTGCCGCACCGCATCGATCAACCTCTCACATCGAGCACGCCCTGGCCAGGGTCATTCACGGCAACACAAACGTCAACGACCGGTATCTGCTCAGGTGACTCAGGTGGCCCCGTTGTCACACAGGTGGGTACCGACCTCGTGCTGATTGGTATCAACTCCGCTGCGTCCGGACCATGTTCGCCCTCGAGCAGACCGTCAATGACCGGTTTTGTGCCTGCGGCATTTCCTGCGCTCGTCAAGCGCGCACTTGATGCCACGAACGTGGTGGCTTTGCCCAGCGTGACGACGGCAAGCGCGGTGGCGATTCGCACGACCAACGCAATTCTCACCGGCACGGTGATCGCCAACAACCTCTTGACCACGACCTCATTCACCTACGGGCTGCAACCCGATCTGAGCGGCGCAGTCACCACGATCGAGGCCACCACGATCGCTGGCAACACCGCAACAGCGTTTGAAGCAGCAGCAATCAATCTCGTGCCCGGTACTACGTATTACTTCCGCGCAAACGCGACCAATCTGGCAGGCACAGTGTCGGGGGCGATTACGCAGTTCACCACGCTCGGTGGCCTGCCGATCGTCAACTCGTCGGAAGCGTCATCAATTGCCTCAGACTCGGCGGTTGTTGCAGGCACGGTAAATGCGAGCAGCGTGTCGACGCAGGCGTTCTTCCAACTTTCGACCGTTCCAGACTTTTCCGAACTCGCTTCCACGATCGTCACAGGCGAGGTCACGGGCGAAGAAACCGCGTCGCTGTCGGCGAACTTCACGGGA
>RGSV01000220.1 GCA_010025655.1 Acidimicrobiia bacterium | reverse complement strand
GTGAATCTAGATATTTAGTTGAGGCGAGCTTTGCCGTTTTAGCAGTGAACTCCGCGCTAGTGCCACCAATCACGATGGCAAGGTGATACGGCGGACAGGCGGCGGTACCGAGCGTCTTCATTTTTTCAAAGAGCCACGGCAACAATGTCTTTTCGTTGAGCAGTGCCTTGGTCTCTTGAAACAGGTAACTCTTGTTCGCTGAGCCGCCACCCTTGGCGATGAACAAGAACTTGTACTCGTCACCGTCTACTGCAGAGATCTTGATCTCCGCCGGCAGGTTGGTGTTCGTATTCTTCTCCTCGAACATCGACAGTGGCGCAAGTTGGCTGTAGCGCAGGTTGCTCGTGAGAAACGTGTCGTATACACCGCGCGAGATGGCTGCTTCGTCGGCACCACTCGTCAGCACGAACTGACCCTTCTTGGCCTTGATGATTGCGGTGCCGGTGTCTTGGCACATCGGCAACACGCCACCCGCTGCAATCGATGCATTCTGCAACAGGTCAAGCGCGACGAAACGATCGTTGCTGCTCGCCTCGGGATCATCGAGAATGCTCGCGAGTTGTGCAAGATGTGAGGCGCGCAGAAAGTGTGAGATGTCACGCATTGCTTCAGCCGTCAGGCGAGTGATGGCGCTGGCATCGACGCGCAGAAACTCTCCGACTTCGGTCTTTGTGACCGAGACACCTTCGCGCGTAACAAGTCGATACTCAGTGGTGTCGTCGCCGAGTGGCAACAACTCGACGTGGCTGAATGGTTCGGGTGCGGCCATCACTCGCCTCGTTCGGCCATCACACGACCTGAGCCGAGTTCACACCAATGCCGGAGTACCTGTGAACGCACCAGGGTCACCCGGTGCGGGAATCAGCGGCTTGCTCCACGAGACCGTGCGCGCCACTTCGTCGGCGACTGCGCGCCACTCGACCGGGTTCCACCCTTGCGCGCTTGCAACAACGTTGCCGTCGATTCGCAGGAAGACGAACGCCGGCAGGTGGGTGAGGCCGAGTTGCTTTACGAACGTGCGGTCAGCATCACAGAAGACGAGCGCCTCTGACGCGAGCGGCCCGAGAAACGCACGAGCGTCGTTGGCATCGGCGGTGACCACGTAGTTGGCGCGCACACTCGAGCCGGCGAATTGGGCGAGCACACGGCGGGCGGTCTTCAGCACCCACGCACTCTCGTTGGTGTACGGGTCAATCACCACCGACAAGAGGTGGAAGGTGGTGAGCCACTCGTGCAGGGGCCGCGATTCGCCCTCGAGTGGTTGCAACACCGTGTCAGGAGACGGCGTGATCACGACAAGAACGGTAGCAAGTCGACAACTACTCTCTTCGCAATGCACCCGATTGAGCGACTGCGATATGTGGCACGCGCCGACGGTGCCGGCCCTGCATTGCTCGTGCGTGAGACCGCGTATGCGTTGTGTGACCTAGATGCCGACCCGCAGTCGCTGATCTTGGCGTGCCGACGCATTGTTGAGCGGCATCCGACCATGGCGCAGTTGTGGTGGTTGTGCGCAAATGTTCTTACTGCCGCCGAACCCTTCGCCCGTGCGCGAGAGTTGGCCAACGTTGTCGAGCGCGACGCGACACCCGGGCACCTGGACGATGCATTGCCCGACGACGCCAACGTGATGATCATCGGTTGGCCGTCGTCATGCGTGAAGACCCTCGTACAGCGCGGTGATGCCACGATGCTCGTCGTTGACAGCCACGGTGAAGGTGCGGCACTTGTCGATCGACTGCACGACGCCGAGATTGGCGCCGAACTCGTACCGTTCGAGTATCTCGCCGGCGCGATTCGAGAAGTCGATGCCGTGCTGATTGAAGCGCTCGCGTGCGGGCCCAACGCGGTGTTGAGCATCGGCGGTTCGCGCGCCGTGCTTGACGTCGCCCGCGCACACGGTAGAGAAGTGACCCTCGTTGCAGGGGTCGGCACGCGCATGCCCGAACCGCTGTGGCGAGGCATGCTCGGCGCGCTCGCACTCGACGATTGGCAATCAGGTCTTGACGTGATCGATGCCGGCCTCTTTGAACGCGTCGTCGGGCCAACGGGCGTCACCATTGGCGGTGCCAACGAGATCGCCAAGTCGCTTGTGGCGGAATGCGCACCCGCGACCGAGTTGTTGCGCCGCAGCGTCATCTAGCCTGCTCTTCATGTCTCCCCGCTCACGCGACTTGCCGCGTCGCTCGTGTCTCTCGATTCCTGGTTCATCAGACAAGATGCTCGGCAAGGGTCCGGGCATTCCTGCCGACATGGTGTTTCTCGATCTTGAAGATGCCGTCGCACCAAAAGAAAAAGAAGCGTCGCGCGCCAAAGTTGCGAACGCCATCAAGTCACAAGAGTGGGGCGACAAGGTGCTGTGCGTGCGA
>RGSV01000219.1 GCA_010025655.1 Acidimicrobiia bacterium | reverse complement strand
AAAAGAAACTGAAACAAACGAAGTTGTTGAAGTAGCTGGAGACGTAGTAAGTGCACCAGCAGCAGTCTTGAATGTAATGGTTACAGTCGCATCAGCTGAAGCATCACCCTTTGCGTCGACAAGAATTACCAGAGTTTGGTTGTTGGTAGCAGATGCAACGCTTGCGGTTGTTGTTACTTTGCCAGTCGCATCAGCTACAGCATAACCAGGGGTTGCAACTCCAGCTACCTTTGGAGTAGTCGCAGTTGAACCATCTGTTTTTAGTCGCACGGTCTTCCCTGCATCGACTCCAGTGATTACAAGACTGAAACCAGTGGTGGAAAGAGATGCTTCATATGCGCTACCCGCAGTAACAGTTTTGAACCCATTTCCGTTGGTCGCTGCCACAGTGATGCCTGACGCAACTGCGCTCGTTGCGGCCTTGCGAGGCGAGATGGTCGCACGACTGGCGACCGCGAATCGTGAACTGACCTTCGACCCGGCGCTTGGCGCACCGAACATCTGGCTTGTCGTTGGTGTCAACGGCGCCGGTAAGACCACCAGCATCGGAAAGATTGCCGCGCAGCAGATTGCCGCAGGGCGCAGCGTGTTGATGGCGGCCGGCGATACGTTCCGCGCGGCGGCGGGCGAGCAACTCGAAGAGTGGTCTCGTCGCACTGGCGCGGCAATCGTGAGGGGTGCAGAAGGCGCCGACCCCTCGTCGGTGGTGTTTGATGGTGTGCAGAGTGCAGCAGCGCGCGGTACCGACCTCGTGCTTGCCGACACCGCAGGTCGCCTGCAGACCAACACCAATCTGATGGATGAGTTGCGTAAGGTGCGTCGCGTTGCCGAAAAAGCCGCAGGCTCGGTCACTGAAGTGTTGCTCGTGATTGATGCGACGACGGGGCAGAACGGCTTGGTGCAGGCCCGCCAGTTTGCTGAAGCAACGCAGGTGACTGGCGTGGTGCTCACGAAACTCGACGGTTCGGCCAAGGGCGGCATCGTGTTTGCGATTGAGACCGAACTCGGTATTCCGATAAAGCTCGTCGGGCTCGGCGAGACGGTTGGTGACCTCGCGCCGTTTGATGCGCGCGAGTTTGTCGACGCCCTCTTCGACGACTAGCCGACGGGCAACGCGCGTTTCGACGACTAGCGGTACAGAGTGAGTTTGGTGCCCTTGGGTTCGCTCGGGCAGCCCCCAACACCTTCATAGAGATCGAGGGTCATCTCGTCGATGATCACGAAAAAGAAGTAGTTGGTCGTGTCGGCGTCGTCGGTGTAGCAGTGACGGTCGGTGACTGTCGCCGGATCCTTGTACGTCGGGTTGCCTGGACCAATGGACAGGTATTGCTTCGACTTCAATCCGGCGATGGTCAATGACGCACCATCGATATCTCCGCCAATCGCAACATGCGGCTCTACCGACATGGAGTCCGGCTGGAAGAACCACGAACCTGACAGGGTGCCCGCAACATCGCGGTTCGGGCTACGACATCCGGCACCAGGAACCGGAGCGCCGGCGCGGGTCGTGAAGAGCTTGAAATACTCGCCCTTGATTGGTTCTGGAAAGTAGTCGAAGCCACAGACGGCATGCAATTGTTTCCAGGCAAAACTTCTGATGCGTCGTTCCTGATTGACGTACTCGTTGGTCACGGCTGCGCTGTAGTAGCCGAAGTCCCACGAGCGATTCGCCTCTTTCGGGCCTGCCCCGATTGTGTATCCGATCAGCTCACCGGCCTTGAATTCGACTTGGTTATCGAAGAAAGAATCCATTCGCGTGTCTTCCTTCGGCTCAGCGTTCATGACCGCCTTGATCTTGTCGACTGGGTCGGTGATGTGGTCGATGAACATCGCGTAGTCGCATCCGACGGCAAAGTGCAAGATGTAGGTGTTGTCAGCCAAGAAATTCTCAGGCTCCTTGTAGTACGAACCCTGCACAAGATTCATGTCGACGGGCGCATACACCGCGGCTCGTTCTCCCTTGATCAGGAAGTAGCCATGCGGCTTGATCTCGTAGCCCGCCGCGCCTCCTGGCGCAAAAATCGCGTAAGTCGTCTCGGTGTCGGTGATCTTCGAAGTGAAGTTGCCGTCCGAGGTTCCAGTGCACGTCGTGTTGAGGAACTTGTGGCGACCGTCGCCAGTCGAATCAGTTGCTGTCTGATTCGACTCGTTCGGGCGAGAGGCCTCATTCGTATTCTGGTTTTCCTCAATCGCACTCTGAGTTTCTGCAGCGCCGTCTTCTGTGTTGCCGCTGCATGCTGCGAGTGCAACCGCCAATACCGCGAGTGCCATGAGCAGTCGAAAGCGTCGACGTGCGGACATCGTTAGGGCGAGAGTACCAGAGGATAGATTTCCCGTTCTCATGTTCGAATCATTGAGTGACCGCCTCG
>RGSV01000218.1 GCA_010025655.1 Acidimicrobiia bacterium | reverse complement strand
GTTCGACTCCAATTAGCCCCACAACACGAGACGAGCACGAGATGAAACTCTTCCGCCGACTGCTGCTCGTCTTGTCGGTCGCTTCCGCAATCGTCGGCATTCTTCGCTTCGGCGGGTCGAGCAAAACGAAGGTCACCACCAAACAGGGCGCGTGGCGCCCGTACACCCCGACGAAGTGAACCCGCGATGATCGGCATCATCGGCGCCGGATTAGTCGGCACACGCACGGCCGAGCATCTCGTCTCCACCGGTCAGGTGCAGGTGCTCGTCAACGACACCAATGGCGCAGCCGCCACCAAGTTGGTCAATACGATGTCGCGGCGCGCGGTCAATGTCTCGGTTGTTGAGCAGGCGGCGATGTTTGGGGCGAATGTGGTCGTGCTCGCTTGCCCGAGTCCACATGCCAAAGCTGCACGCAAACTGCTGGAAGGCGGGGTCAGTGTGGTGTCGTGCAGTGACGATGTCGACGATGTACTCGAACTGCTCGACCTCGACGCTGTTGCACGGCAGTGTCGACAGACATTGGTGGTGGGTGCCGCTGCTTCGCCAGGGCTGAGCGGCCTCGTCGTACGACTCATCGCCAACCGCTTCGACGCCATTGACGAAGCACACATCGCGATGCACGGCACGGGTGGCCCGGCCTGCGCCCAACAACATCACCGCGCGCTTGCAGGTCAATCAATCGGTTGGCACGACGGTGATTGGCTGCGTCGCCCTGCAGGTAGCGGTCGTGAACTCTGCTGGTTTCCCGATCCCGTTGGTCCTCGTGACTGTTACCGCGCCGAACTCGTTGACCCCGTGACCTTGCACCACGGGTTTCCCGACTTGGTGCGTGTGACCGTGCGGGTTTCGGCCACTCGGCGCGATCGATTGACTGCGCGCCTGCCGATGCTGACCCCGCCACATGCCGAAGGTGGCATGGGTGCGCTGCGCGTTGAGGTGCGTGGATGGCGCAACGGCGAACGCCATGTTGAAGTGTTGGGAATCACCGACCGCCTGGCGCATCTTGCCGGTGTTGTCGCAGCTTCTGCAGCCCGCAGTGTCATTGCAGGCGGTTTCGCGAGCGGTGTGCGCACCCTTGGTGATGACGAGTCTCCGAATGAAACGATGATGGATGACGTCATGTCAGCCGGAGTGCAGTTGCGCGAGTTCGTGGGCACCGCGCGATGACCAGAGTGGGCGCATCCTGATGACGAGTCGCAGCATGACGATTGATGTGCCGTCGTTGTTACCCGGTCGTTTCATCACGATTGCCGGACGAGGCGAGTTTTTCGTGCGCTACGCACCACACGCTGACGCGACTGCGCCCGTTGTACTGCTGCTGCACGGTTGGACTGCATCAAGCGATCTCAACTTTTTCACCGCTTATCACGAACTCAGTCAGTTCGCGACCGTTGTCGGCATCGACCATCGCGGACACGGCCGCGGACTGCGACCCGACGAACCTTTCAGCCTCGAAGACTGCGCCGACGATGCCGCCGCCGTTGCCCGCGAACTTGGCGCACAACGAGTAGTCGCCGTCGGCTATTCGATGGGTGGGCCGATCGCGATGCTCTTGGCGCGCCGACATCCTGACCTAGTTGCTGGTCTGGTATTGCAGGCCACGGCGATGGAATGGCGCGCGACTCGTCGCGAGCGCACCCGATGGCAGGTCTCCCGTGCCCTCGGCCCCATCACGCGTCGTTTTGTGCGACCACGTTTGGTGCGACTGGTGTTTGCCCGTCGGTTTCCACGGCGGCACGCCCTGCGTTCGCATCTCGGGTGGATGCTCGCCGAGTGGCGCCGCGAGAGCGAGGCGGGCGGCGTCGAGGCGCACAACGCGATGGCGCTCGTGCGCGTCGGGAAGCTCGTGCCGCAGGCGTACCAGATCGGCGCCAAGCGCGTGCACGACAAGATGCCCAAGGACGTGGCGTACTTCCAGAAAGGCTCGTTCATCGAACAGACCGACGGGCCGGAGGACGAGCCCGTGTCGACGCTCGCGAGGCTGCTGGCGTACCGCGCGACGCGCGCGAAGCCCATGAGGCCGAGTTTCTCGCGCCGCTCGCCACTCGTTCGTTCGGTGCGGGCAATCGTGAAACTCCAGAAGAACCCGACCCCTACCGCACATGCTTCGAGCGCGATCGAGATCGCATCTTGCATGCATCGTCGTTTCGACGGCTGGCAGGAAAGACGCAAGTATTCGTCTTTCCGGAAGACCACCAGCGAACCCGCCTCACACACGCGCTTGAAGTTGCGCAGGTGGCCGTCTCAATCTCTCGTGCTCTCGGGCTCAACGTTGCACTCACTGAGGCCATCGCCCTCGGACACGACTGTGGCCACGGCCCAGGCGGCCACGCCAGCGAAGATGCACTCTCGCCGTATGTCGAAGGT
>RGSV01000217.1 GCA_010025655.1 Acidimicrobiia bacterium | reverse complement strand
CCGAGCAGCACGTCGGAATGAAGGTGCTCTTCGAAGGCTTGACGTTCAAGAAATGCGTTACCAAACGCATCGCGCAAGGCGCCGATTGCGTCGGTGAAGACATGGTCGAGCACGAGTTCACGCTACAAGTGTGCGAGAATCGCAGTCGTGGCAATGGTGCTCTACGACGTGCGCGAAGGTATTGCCACCCTCACGCTGAACAACCCAAGCGAGCGCAACTCGATGACTGCCGAGATGGTCGCCGAGATCGTCGGCGCAATGGATGCCGCAGAGGCCGACCCAGCAGTGCGAGTGGTGATTGTGACGGGCACGCCGCCCGCATTTTGCGCCGGTGCCAACCTCGGCAACCTCGCTGAAGCGACGCGTGAGTCGCTGCTCGGCATCTACGAGGGTTTCTTGCGCATCGCCCGCAGCTCGCTGCCCACGATCGCCGCAGTCAACGGTGCTGCGGTCGGGGCGGGCATGAACCTCGCCCTTGGCTGCGACCTACGCATTGCGGCCGAGAGCGCCAAGTTCGACACGCGTTTTTTGCAACTTGGCTTGCACCCGGGAGGTGGTAACACGTGGATGCAACTGCGCATCGCCGGCCTGCAGACCACGATGGCAACGGCACTCTTCGGCGAAGTACTAAGTGGAGCCGAGGCCATGCGGGTTGGTTTGGCATGGAAGTGCGTGCCCGACGACGAGTTGTTGCCCACCGCGCGCGCTGTGGCTGCTAAGGCTGCCGCAGCACCGAAGGAATTGCTGACGTTGATGAAAAAAACGATCATGGAGATCGGATCGTTGCCCACTCACACCGAAGCCGTCGAGTTCGAACTTGGCCCACAGGTGTGGACCACACGCCAACCCTGGTTTCGCGAACGTCTAGCTGCGCTGCAGGCAAAGATCTCCAAGCGCTAGGAGTTGCAGCGGCAGAGGTTTGCCGCCGGTGTTGTCGTGTCGCTTAGAGCCAGGCGCGCGAGTATTCGCCGGCGCGCTCTTCCCACTCTTCTGCAGTGAAGCCGAATCGGTCGTGGTCTTCCCAGATGCCGTTGATCTCCAAGAATCGCTCTGCGCGACCCTCGTGGCGCCAGCCGAGTTTTTCAACCACTCGCAAGCTGTTGTCGTTGCGCGGAATGATGCAGATCTCAAGTCGATGCAGGCGTAGCTCTTCGAACGCAAACCGGGTGAGCACCGCCACCGACTCGGGCACATAGCCGTGACCCGCCTTGGCGCGGTCAATCCAATAGCCGATGGTGGCCGACTGCATTGAACCGCGTGTCACACCGTTGAGGTTCACTTCTCCGGCGAAAATCGAATCAACGAAGATGCCGAACGAATACGCGTTACCCGACGAGCGCTCGCGTTCGCGCACTTCGCAGCGGCGAGCAAACGCATCGGCGTTTTCAGCTGGGTCGGCTGATGCGGCGGGGCGCAGCGGCTCCCAATCGGTGAGCCAGCGGCCGTTGCGACGGCGAACCTCGCTGAATGCGGTGAAGTCAGGTGTGATGAGCGGCCGCAACATCACACGACGGCCGTAGAGACGCAAGGCTGCACCTGCCGGTGTCGCTGGGTGCGCGGCGCGCGTGCGTGACGTGACGGTGGGCTTCACGCGTTGTGACCCCGAGATGCTCGCGCCTCGGCCACAACGCCGTCGAGCAGATTGTGCGTGCTCACGATGATGTGGTCGAGGTGAAGTCGTCGCATGATGGCAACTAGCAGACAACATCCTCCCACGATGACGCCGGCGCGTTCCACTGGAAGCCCCGGATTGTGCACCCGATCGGCGAGTCGTTCGGTGGCCAGTGTGCGAAAGACGTCTTCGGCGGCGCTCTTGGTGAGCACCATGCCGTGCAATCGTGCCGCGTCGAACTGCTGCAGACCCAGCTCAACCGCAGCGATGGTCACGATGCTGCCTGCCACACCCACCACGCGCTGCGCGCCCGCCAACTGCGGGTGTTCGATGGCGGCGTTGTCGACGGCGTCGCCAACCATCGAGACGGCATTCGAGAGTTCTTCTGCCCGCGGTGGGTCGCTATGCAGTTCGGCCTCGGTGAGCGTTACCACACCAAAGGGCAGGCTCACGCTGGTCAGCGCCGAAGAAGGGGCCGACACGGCGGGAAGCGTGCCGACCGTGAGTTCGGTCGACGCCCCGCCAATATCGACCACCATGGTGTCGCCGTCGATTGCCGGCAAACTCGCCACGGCACCGTGCCACGCAAGCCGAGCCTCATCGGCGGCCGAGAGCAGTCGCGGTTCAACACCCGTAGCGGCGTGAACCTGGGCAAAGAAATCATTCGTGTTGCTCGCCATGCGACATGCGGCTGTACCCGTGATGTGAAGTTCGGCGTCGTACTTCGACACGACGGCGGCGTAACGACCAATCACTGCA
>RGSV01000216.1 GCA_010025655.1 Acidimicrobiia bacterium | reverse complement strand
GGAGACGCTCGACCCGTTGCGCGGTGCCGGGCGATGGCTGGGCGTGGGTCTCATTGCGGGGTTTCTGATGTCGGTGGGCATCGTGATCGTGCTGGTGGGTGTCTTGCGTCTGACGCAAGATCTGCTGCTGTACACCTGGTTCGTCGACCAGGCCGACGGTCTGAGCTTCGTGCCGTATCTCGTCACGTTGGCAATTGGCATCGCAACCTCGGCAGTTGTTTGGTCGCGTGTGAGCGTGTTTGAGCTGAATCGAGGCCGCCGATGACCGACCGCCGCAAGATTACGCGCGACGATCTCGAGGCCAAATTCAAAGCGTTGCAAGATGACGTCACCGAGATCACCGAGACGAAGAAATCGTCAATCACCGTGCTGGCAGTCGCGGGCATCGCGGTCGGTCTGCTCGCTGCCTATCTGCTGGGCCGGCGTGGTGGCAAGCGTCGGCGCGGCGTCATCGAGATTCGTCGCTAGACGCGTGACCATGCTCGTGCGAGTGGTCGGGCTTGCCGTGACACGGGTTGCCAAGCGGTATCCGATCGTTGCAGTCGTATTCGCAGTCTGGCGTTGGTGGAGCCGGCGAAACGTACGAACCGAGCGCACCGTCGTGCGCCTACGCGACGGCGAGACGGTCTCGATCAGTGCTCGTCGAGAGCGAGGCATCTGACGATGGCCCAACCATTCGCCATTGGTGACCGCGTGTTGTTCATCGACACTAAAGAACGCCGTTACCTCGTGACGCTCGATGTAGCGGGCGAGTTTCACAGTCACGCGGGCTTCGTGCCGCACACGCAGGTGATCGGCGCACCAGAGGGCGTCACCGTCGAGTCGACCAAAGGTGCGAAATACGTGGTCATGCGCCCGACGCTCGAAGACTTTGTCTTGGAGATGCCGCGCGGCGCGCAGGTGATTTATCCGAAAGATTTGGCACCCATCGCAATGCTCGCTGACATTGGCCCTGGCATGCTCGTGTTTGAATCCGGTGTCGGGTCTGGTGCGTTGTCGATGACGATCTTGCGACTTGGTGCGCACATCGTTGGCTATGAACTGCGCGAAGACTTTGCCCAGCGCGCCAAGAAGAACGTTGCTTCGTTTCTGGGAGACGAGGCACTCGGGCGCTACCACGTCGAACTGCGCGACTCGTATGCGGGCATCAGCCTGCCAACGCTGACCGGGTCACCGGCGCGCTTCGATCGCGCCGTGCTTGACCTGCCCGAGCCATGGCAGGTCGTGCCACATCTTCCGAGTGTGATGCATGCCGGAGGTGTGGTAGTTGCGTACACTCCGAGCATCACCCAGGCGACAAAGGTTCGTCAGACGCTTGATGCGGTGCGCGGTGAGTGGGTGGCGATGCGCACACTCGAAGTGCTGCACCGCACCTGGCATATCGAGGGTGAGTCGGTGCGGCCTGACCACCGCATGGTGGCGCACACGGGTTTCTTGACGGTGGCGCGGCTGCTCACCGCGCGCTAGCGCGCAGGCGGTCTGACGAGGGGGCTGTCGCTTCTTACGGCTCGATGAAGATGCACTCGCCGGGGCATTCTTCGGCAGATTCAATCACTGCGTCGAGATGCTTGTCGTCGAAGTTGGCCACACCAGCCGCACCCTGCGGATTGCCCTTCGCCGTGGCGAACACCTTGTCACCTTCTTTGACGTAGGCCAGACCGTCGTCAAGCAACGTGAATACCTCAGGGGCGATCTCTTCACACAGGCCGTCACCCGTGCAGAGATCTTGGTCGATCCACACCTTCATGGGGTTTCACGATACACGGCAGCCCACTAGGTTCAGGGCATGGCAGACGACACCTCGGCACGACTTCGTGCACTTGAAGAGCGACTGCTTGAAGCCAAGGGTCAGTTGGCGAACGCAAAGGCGCAGAACGAGAAATTGTCGTACGCGTTGCGTGAAGCCCGTGACCATGTGGCGTCTCTGCGCGAAGAAGTCGAGAAACTGACCCAGCCGCCGTCGGCGTACGGCATCGTCGTGGGAACCAATGACGATGGCACTGTTGACGTGCTCACCAACTCGCGCAAGATGCGGGTTTCACTGCACCCCGACATCGATCTCAACAACCTCGAACGGGGTAGTGAAGTGGTGTTGAACGAGAGCCTCAATGTCGTGATGGCCCGCAGCTCTGAGCCCACCGGCGAGGTGGTGTCGCTCAAAGAAGTCTTGGAAGACGGCGTGCGCGCCATCGTGACAGGCCGTGGCGACGATGATCGGGTCTGCGAGCTGGCCGACGCTTTGCGTGGTGTACATCTGCGGTCAGGCGATCTGTTGCGGCTTGACGCACGCAGCGGGCTCTTACTCGAGCGCCTCGCCCAGCCCGAGGTTGAGCACCTCTTGCTCGAAGAAGTGCCGGACATTTCCTACGACGACATTGGGGGCCTCGATACGCAGATCGAG